>CANBNK010000082.1 GCA_947371015.1 Acetobacteraceae bacterium
CTGCCGATCGGCCACCAGCTTTCCGCCATCGCACTGCCGGGGTGACGCCATGCCCTATCTGTGGATGTTCATGTTCTTCACCCTTCTGACCATGTTGGTGAGCTGTGCAATCATCTGAATTTTCGGGCGCCGGGCTTCGCCGCCCCGCCATGTGGGCAGCGCGCGCCCTGGGCCGGTTGGCGCTGGTGCTGGCGCTGCTGCTGCCGGCGGCCTGCGGTGACCTGCAACCCTATCGTGGCCGCCCCGGGCGGACCGGCGCGCGGCTGGCGGTGCCGCTGGCGCTGCGGCTGGCAGTGGCGGCGCCGACCCAGGCCTTGCTGACCGACCAGGCGGCGAAGCAGCTGGCCGAGGCCCTGGCCACCGCGTTGCAGGCCGAGGAAATCCCCGCCACCGCGACCGAGCGGCCGATGCCGCTGGACTGGCATATCGATATCGTCGCCGAGTCGGCGCCGCGGGGCGTGCTGACCAAGTTCCGCCTGCTGGACGCCGATGGCCAGGAGCAGGGCGTGGTCGCGGGCCAGCCGATGCCGCCGCAGGTCTGGACCAATCCGGGGCCGGACGCGTTCAATCCGATGGTCGCGCAGGCGGCGCGGGCGATCAGCACGCTGCTGTTGCAGGTGGAAGCGGCGCGCAAGCAGATGGACCCGGTGGCGCTGGCTGGCGGGCCGGCACGGGTGCGCTTCAGCCGCGTGGTCGGCGCGCCGGGGGATGGCAACACCGCCCTGGCGGCGCGGATGCGGGAGTTCCTGTCGCGCTATGGCTACGTGATGCAGGAGGTCTCGGACGGCGCCACCTTCGGGCTGGAAGGCCGGGTCAACCTGGTGGCGCAGCCGGGCGCGATGCAGCGCGTGGAGATCGTCTGGCGGGTCAGCCGGCGAGACGGCGAGGAGCTGGGCCAGGTGGTGCAGATGAACGAGGTGCCCGCCGGCACGCTGAACCGCCCCTGGGGCGATGTGGCCTATGTGGTGGCCGAGGAAGCCGCGGGCGGCATCCGCCAGGTGCTGGTCAATGCCACCACCGCCGAGCCGGCGACCTCGGCGGTACCGCCACCGCTGCCGGCGGGGTTGCCGGGGCGCAGCGACAACCCGCTGGTGGCACCGCCTTCCCGGTAACACGGTGGCGGCCATGCGTGGCGCACGGGGCGAGGTGTGGCCCGCGCGATTTACACGAAACCGTCATCTTGATACTGCACGCTGCGGTGGGGCGATGACGCCTCCCCTGGCCGCAGCGGCAATGCTATGCAGCGCTCGCCGCGACCGTACATCCTAGGGGTTGGCATGAAGATCGTCGCCTGCAACAGCAACCGCCCCCTGGCCGAAGCGGTCGCCGCCTGCCTTGGGATGCCCCTGACCAGTGCTTCCATCCGGCGTTTCGCCGACATGGAGGTGTTCGTGGAAATCCATGAGAACGTCCGTGGCGAGGATGTCTTCGTGGTGCAGAGCACCAGCTACCCGGCGAACGACAACCTGATGGAGTTGCTGATCACGCTCGATGCGCTGCGGCGCGCCAGCGCGCGGCGCATCACCGCGGTCATCCCGTATTTCGGCTATGCCCGGCAGGACCGCAAAAGCGGCAGCCGCACGCCGATCAGCGCCAAGCTCGTGGCCAACCTGATCACCGAGGCCGGCGCCAACCGGGTGCTGACGATGGACCTGCATGCCGGGCAGATCCAAGGCTTCTTCGACATTCCCGTGGACAACCTGTTTGCCGCGCCGCTGTTCACCGACGATATCCTGAAGCGCTACAACGGCCGTGACCTGATGGTGGTCTCGCCGGATGTCGGCGGCGTGGTGCGGGCGCGCGAGTTGGCGTCGCGGCTGAAGGCGGAACTGGCGATCATCGACAAGCGCCGCGAGCGCGCCGGCGTTTCCGAAGTGATGAACGTGATCGGCGATGTCGAAGGCCGGCACTGCATCCTGATCGACGATATCGTCGATAGCGGCGGCACGCTGTGCAACGCCGCCGCGGCGCTGCTGAAGAACGGCGCCGCCGGGGCTTCGGTGTATGTGACGCATGGCGTGCTCTCGGGCGGGGCGGTGGCGCGGGTTGGCGCCAGCCCGATCGAGATGATGACGGTGACCGACAGCATCCAGGCGACGGAAGCGGTGCGGGTTTCCAGCAATATCCGCCAGCTGACCATCGCGCCGCTGCTGGCCGAGGCGATGCGCCGGATCAGCGACGAAAGCTCGGTCTCCTCGCTGTTCAACTGACGCGGGCGGCGGCGCTATCGTTCGCGGGGCTGGCGCACCGCGGTCTCGGCGCTGACGTGGTGATCCCGCCTCATCGCATGGTCGAGAGGTGGCGTCTCGCCGGTCGGCGATGCCGCCCGACCCTCACGCCTGATCGTCGAACCCGACGAAGACCGTCGCGTCGCTGACGGACCTGCGGTCCGACACGACCGCATTCGCCGGAAAATCATCATCCGGCCAGCCGAGCGCGATGCTTTTCAGGATGACCTGATCCTCGGCGATGCCGGCATGCTCGCGCACCACCGGCGACTGCATGATGCCCTGGCTGTTGATCACCGCGCCCAGCCCGCGCGACCAGGCGGCCGTGACCAGGGCGTTGGTCACCGCGCCGCAGTCGAACGGCGTATCATCGCTGCCGTCCAGCACGCGGTCATAGGTGACGATGACGCAGACCGGCGCATCGAACTGGCGGAAGCCGCGCAGCACCCAATCCTGGCGCATGGCCTTGTCATCGCGCGCGATACCCATGGCGGTGAACAACTGCTTGGCGACGCCCACCTGCCGGTCGCGGTGCTGGCCCGCGAAGCCCGGCCCGGTGCGGAACTCGCGCGACTGCGGCACGCCCGCCACCATGCGTTCCGTATTGCCGGCCCGGATCCGGTCCAGGGCGGCGCCGGTGATGACGTAGAAATTCCACGGCTGGCTGTTCATGGAGGATGGCGCGCGCATGGCCAGGCCGATGATCTCCTCGATCATGGCCCGGGGTACCGGGTCTGGCTTGTAGCCGCGGATGCTCCGGCGACCGCGGACAACGTCATCGAATTGCATGTGCCTGGAATTCCCCGGTGACTTGGATCGGGCAAATCTTCGCGGGGTCCTGGCCGCAGGGCAAGCGGGCGCTGGGCCATGCCGCGGCGAGCAGCGCGGGGAGCCCGAGGCGCGCCCTCACTCGCGCGCCAGTTCGGCAGCGCCGAGGCTGTCGCCGTCCAGCGCCTGGTCGTCATCCATGTGCACCTCCACCCGGGCCAGCTTGCCGGTGAAGGCAAAGGCACCCGCATGGCCGGAGACCGCCGAGCCGCGGTTGCAGCCGATATCCAGCCCGGCCCAGCTGACGAAGTTGAAGAACCCAAGCCGGGACTGCCCGACCCCGGCGCGCTGCCCGTCGATCAGCAGGGTGAACTCACTGAGGCCGGGGCCAGTGGCGAAGGTCGGCTTCGGCTCGCGGCTCAGGCGGCGGCAGCGCAGGCCCACCACATGCGCGCCCGGCGGCACCGGGCGCGTCGCCCGCAGCACCACATGCTCGCCGCCGATGTTCATGTCGTGCACCAGCACGCCGCCCTCCATGTGCAGGCTATAGCCCGAGGAGCTGTCGCCATGCGTGATCAGCACGCCGCTGTCCGCCACGCCGAAGCTGGCATGCACGTCGATGCGGTAGCTGCGGCTGCGGATATCGGGCGCCACTTCGGTCGGCACATGGCCGACGCCGGCGTGGAACACGTAGCGCTTGCGGGCGGCATGGAAGCGCGCGGCGTTCTCGGCGAAGCGCTGGCGGAAACGGTCGTCCAGCGGCAGCACCTGGTGCTTGTCCGCCTCGTCCCACCATAGCGCCACCAACTCGGCGAGCTTGTCGGGGTGCGCCGCGGCCAGGTCGTGGGTCTCGTTGAAATCCTCGGCCAGGTGGAACAGCTCCCAGCGGTCGTCCTCGTAGGGTGTCTCGGGCGGGTGATAGGCCACCGCCTTCCAGCCCTGGTGGACGATGCCGCGATGGCCGAACATCTCGAAATACTGCGGTGTCGGTTTGGACGGCGCGCTGGGGTCGCGCAGGCTGGCGGCGAAGCTGACGCCTTCCAGCGGCATCTGCGCCACGCCGTTCACCGTCTCCGGCGGCGCCACGCCCACCAGCTCCAGCAGCGTCGGCGCCATGTCGCAGGCGTGGACGAATTGGTGGCGCAACTCGCCCCGCGCCGGAATGCCGCGCGGCCAGCTCATCACGAGGGGATCGCGGATGCCGCCGCCATGGGTGTTCTGCTTGTAGCGCCGCAGCGGGGTGTTGGAGGCCATGCCCCAGCCCAGCGGATAGTTGGTGTAGCTGCCGGGGCGGCCGATATCTTCGATGCGTGCCAGCTTCTCCGCCATCGGCTCCGCGCGCAGGTTGCGCGGGCCCAGCAGGTTGACGCCGCCGAGCGGCCCGCCTTCCTGGCTGCCGCCATTGTCGGACAGCACCAGCACCAGCGTGTCCTCGCGCAGGCCGGTGGTCTCCAGGAAGCCGATGAGCCGCGCCAGTTGCTGGTCGGCATGGTCCATCATGCCGGCGAAGGCGGATTGCAGCCGCGTCAGGTAGCGCTGCTGCTCGGGCGGGTGGCTGTCCCAGGGCTTCACGTCGTCGTTGCGCGGCGGCAGCACGGTGCCGGGCGGCACCACGCCCAGCGCCCGTTGCTTGGCCAGCCGGCGCTCGCGCTCCACGTCCCAGCCGTCGCGGAACACCTCGTCATAGCTGCGGATCAGGTCGGCCGGCGCCTGGTGCGGCGCATGCACGGCGCCCAGCGCGAGCCAGCACAGCCAGGGCATCTCCGGCCGCTCCGCGACATGCCCGGCCAGGAAGCCGATGGCCTGGTCCACCAGATCCTCGGTCAGGTGGTAGCCCTGCTCCGGCGTGCGCGGCGGCGGGATCGGCGAGTTGTCGCGCACCAGCTCCGGCGTGTACTGGTCCGTCGCCGCGTCCATGAACCCATAAAAGCGGTCAAAGCCGCGCGCCAGCGGCCAGCCGTCGAACGGCCCGGTGCTGCCGCTTTCGGTCAGTGGCGTCACGTGCCACTTGCCCAGCATGTAGGTCCGGTAGCCATGCGGGCGCAGCATTTCTGCCAGTGTCCCGGCTTCCTTGCTGATCTTGCCGCGATAGCCGGGGAAGCCGCTGTCGAAGTTCGCCAGGCTGCCGACGCCGGCAGAGTGGTGGTTGCGCCCGGTCAGCAGCGCGGTGCGGGTGGTGGAGCACATCGCAGTGGTGTGGAAGCCGGTGTAGCGCAGCCCCTCGGCGGCCAAGCGGTCGATCGTGGCTGTCCGCACCGGGGAGCCGAAGCAGCCGAAATCGGAAAACCCGGCATCGTCGAACAGCACCAGCAGGATGTTCGGCGCGCCCTTGGGCGGGCTGGGTGGCGCCGGCCAATGCGGCCGGGCCCCACCGCTGGCGCGGTGCGTGCCTGATCCCTGTGGCGCCATGGGTTTCCTCCTGCCTTTAACGGTGAGTGTGGCGATGGGGCTGGCCACCGGCAATGGCGTTGGACGCGCTGGGGTTATACGGCGACCCCGCGAGGCGGGAGGATGAGCGGTTGCCTCCGCCGGCTCGGGCTGCCTAGCCTGCCCACGGGAAACGATGGCGCGGAACACCATGGCATTACGCAGGATAGGCGGCAGCTTGGGCAGGCGGCACCTGGCCGCGCTGGCATTGCTGGCGGCCCCGGCGCGGGCGCAGGAGGCGCGGCCGATCCGGCTGGTGGTGCCCTTCGCCGCCGGCGCTTCCTCCGATACGCTGGCCCGCCTGGTGGCGCCGCGCTTCTCGGCCGCGCTGGGCCAGCCGGTGGTGGTGGAAAACCGCGCCGGCGGCGGTGGCCAGGTGGCGGCGCAGCTGATCGCCGCCGCGCCGCCGGATGGCACCACGCTGCTCTGGGCCGCCGAAGTGGCGCTGACCCAGGCGGTGCTGCAACGCGAACCCGGCTACGACCCGCTGCGCGACTTCACCGTCATCGCCAATATCCTGGAAAACCCGGCGCTGCTCTGCGTGCGCCCGGCGGCGCCCTGGGCGGACCTCGCAGCGCTGCTGGCGGCGGCGCGGGCCAAGGGTCGCGGCGGGCTCAGCTACGGCTCGGGCGGGGTCGGCACCCCGGCGCACATGGCCGCCGCCGCGCTGCTGAAGCTGGCCGGCGCCGAGGGCACCCATGTGCCGTATCGGGGTGCCAACCAGGCGGCGCTGGCGGCCGAACAGGGCGAGGTGGACTTCGCCTTCGCCATTTCCAACATCGCCCTGCCACGCTTCCAGCAGGGCGCGGTACGGCTGCTGGCCACCACCGGGCAACGCCGCATCGCCAGCCTGCCGGCGGTGCCGACCCTGGCCGAGAGCGTGCCGGACGGCCCGATCATCACCAGCGGCAACACCCTGGCCGGCCCCGCCGGCATCCCCGCCGCCACCACCGCCCGGCTCCACGCGGCGATGGCCCAGGTGGTGGCCGATGCCGGCTTCCGCGCCACCCTGACCGACAGCGGCGGCGAGATCGTGCTGCAGCCCGGCCCGGCCGAACACCAGGCCGAATGGGCCGTGGCCTATCGCCGCCTGCAACGCCTGGTCGAACTCTCGGGAGCCCGCGCCGAATGACCCAACCCCTCGCTGGACCCCTCGCCGGCCTGCGCGTGCTGGACCTGTCGCATGTCCTTGCCGGGCCCTATGCCAGCTATCACCTGGCGCTGCTGGGCGCCGAGGTCATCAAGATCGAGCGGCCGCCCTTCGGCGATGCGATGCGCGACCTGGAGACGCGCCCGGCCGAGGGTGGCATCACCGCCAGTTTCCAGGGCGTCAACGCCGGCAAGCGCGCCCTGGCGCTGGACCTGACCCAGCCCGAGGGCCGCGCCGTGCTGGAGCGGCTGATCCCGACCGCCGCGGTGTTCCTGGAGAATTTCCGCCCCGGCAAGATGGCCGCGCTGGGCTTCCCGCCCGAGCGGGTACATGGGCTGAACCCGGCCATCATCCATGCCTCGATCAGCGCCTGGGGCCAGCAGGGCGCCTATGCGGGGCGGCCCGGCTACGACCACGTGATGCAGGCCGCGACGGGCATGATGTGGGCCCAAGGGCACGACCCCGCGGCGCCACCGGTGAAGGTCGGCTTCCCGGCCATCGACATGGCGGCGGGCATGATGGGCGCGATGGCGGTGATGGCCGCGCTGATGCGGCGCCAGCGCGGTGAGACCGGGCCGATCTCGGTCGATGTCTCCATGGCCGATGCGGCGCTGGCGCTGATGTCCGGCGCTACCACGCGCTACCTGATCGACGGCGTCGCGCCGCAGCGCATCGGCCACGCCGCCTTCGCAGGCAGCCCCGGCGGCAACGTGTTCCGCACCGCCGATGGCTGGCTGGCCACCGCCGCCAATACGCTGGGCCAGTTCGAGCGGCTGTGCGGCGCGCTGGGCCACCCGGAATGGGCCACGGCGCCGGACTGGCTAAGGCTGCGCCCATCCTCCCCGGCGGCGATGCTGCGCGACTGCGGCACCCCGCAGCTGGACGCCGCACTGCAACAGGCCTTCCTCGGCCGCGGCAGTGAGGCCTGGGAGGCGGCGTTGGCGGCGCTGGGCGTGCCGGCTTCCGCAGTGCGCAGCCCGGCGGCGTTCCTTGACGGCCCGTACCGGCAGACCGCCGGATTCTCCACCACGCTGCCCAGCGGCGCCGAGGTGCTGGGCGCCGGCTTCCGCATCAATGGCGAGGCGCCGCGCCCGAGCCGCGACGCGCCCGGCCTGGGCGCCGACACCGACGCGCTGCTGGCCGAACTGGGCTTCGACGCCGCCACGCTGCGGGCACGCGGGATTGTCGCCTGAAGCGCCCTGCCCGGTTGGCGAAGCGATGGCGTTGAGGGGCGGGCGAAGGCGAAGCCTTTGGACACTGGGTATCGTACCAAGGACATGAAGGTCCGACCTGCGGCACGCAGCTTGCGGGCCGAGCCGCCGAATGGCGGCCGCGGCTTATGCCGCGTAGCCAAGGGCCGCGGAGGCGGCCCGCCCGGCGATTGAGGGGCATGAAGGTGAAACCTTCGTGCGCATGTTATCAGTCCGCGAGCAACTGGCGGATCTGCGGCTCCAGGGCGGCAGCCAGGATGGCGTAGCCGATCCAGCTGGGGTGCAGGCGGTCGGGCGCGATCAACTCGGCCAGGCGGCCCTGTCCATCCACCAGCATGGGGCCGGGGTTGGTGTAGAACACCGTGGTGTTGTCGGCGCAGCGGGCAATCTGCTCGTTCACCCGCTGGGCCAGCGCCCGCATCGGGTCGGAACTGTCGGCGCCGCGCGGCAGCAGCCCCACCAGCAGCACCCGCGTGGCGGGGGAGCGGCGGTGGATCAGCCGCACCACTTCGGCGATGCCCAGCGCCACTTCGGTGGCGTCGCGGTTCTGCACCATGTTGTTGGTGCCCAGCAGCACCACAGCCAGGCGCGGCTTCAGGCTGGCTGGCCATTGCCCGCCACCGGCCTGCTCCGCCCCGGTGGCCCGGCGCGGGGAGAGCCGCCACAGCACGCCCTGGGTGATGTCGCCGGCAATGCTGAGGTTGACCGGCGCCCGATGGCCGTAGAACTGGCGGTAGATATCCGCCTGCCAACCGTCGAAGATGGAATCACCCACGAAGACCAGCCGCGCATGCGACATGTCCGAGATCGTCAGGCGGCGGCTGAGCTCCGCCACGCTATCCCGCCAGGGCTGCCATTCGAGGTATTCGGGCCTGGCTTCACGCGGCGTCATGGGCCGGGCCGGCAGCGCGGCGCAGTCCCCCTGCGCGTAGGCCGCCGGCGCGCCGAACAACCCCAGCAGGCAAGCCAGGGCCCATACTGTGCGACGCTTCATGGATTGAGGCGGTACTGGGCCTGGAACAGGCCGGCGGCTTCGTAATAGGTCGCCGCCCGCACGTAGCGCGCATTGGCCGCCAGCCGCCATTTCTCAGTCAGCGCATATTCCACCCCGGCCCGTGCGGCGCCCACCACCACATTGCCTGAGCTGGCGCCGATGCGGGTCAGGATGCTGGGGTCGCCCGCCGCCGCCAATTCCAGCGCACCTTGCAGGGCGGCGTTGTGGGGGAAGACATCGGCCGCCGCCTGGCGGTAGCGCTGCCAGCCGACCGAGCCGCCCAGCCGCACGTCCAGGTCGCCGAACTGGCGGCGCCAATCCATGCCCAGCATCGCGGTCAGCGACATCTCGGGGCTGAAGTAGCCACCATGCCCATAGCTGAACAGGCTGAGGTTGCGGGAATAGCCCTGGTAACGCACATCCAGGCCAATGTTCAGCTCCTGCCGCGGCGACCGGATCAGGCCATAGGCCACGCCGATATTGCCTTCCCGCCGGGTATTGGCAGCCACGCCGCTGCCGTCCAGCGTGGCATAACCGCCGCCGAGATAGGCCATCGCCAGGCCCTGGGTGAACTCCAGCTGGCCGCGCACCCCGCTGCGGACCACGCTGCCGAAGCTGCGGCCCCCATTGGGGTCACGCAGCCCCGCATAGGACAGCACGCTGTCATTGACCGCGAGGCGCTCGGCCGTCAGCCGCAGGCGCAGGTTCTCGGCCAGCAACGGGGCGTATTCCACCGCGCCGACGGCATTGACCCGACGAAAGCCGAAGGGACTGTCGCCCACCTGCACCCGCACATCGCCCCGGGCATAGGCCAGGCTGAGCGACCCGCCCACGGCCCAGTCGTCGCGGCGATTCTGCCGCGCCAGGGTGCTGGAGGACAGCAGCGCATTGGTGCCAACGCCACGCAGTGAATAGCTATCGCCGCCCAGGCGGCCGGCGCCCAGCGCTACCGCCTCCAGCCGCGTCGTCACCCGCCCGCCATAGCCGGGGAGGATGGTGGAGGCCTCGGCCGGCAGGGTGAACTCGTTCAGCCGGCTGCGGCCGCCATCGCCGCCGCGCACCCGCCAGCCGGCGCCCACGGACGCCCGCGAGGCCGCGGCATCCCGCGCCAGGACGAGTTCGTCGGCGATCTGGCGTCCGGTCGGGTCACGCGGGGAGGCGCCCTGGGCCGCCCGTTGCCGCTCGGCCGTCTGCAAGGCATTGAGCAGGCGCAGTTCGTGGCCCCGCCGGCGGGCCAGCTTGGCTTCGGCCATGGCGGTCCGCGGGTCGTTCGGCCGCAACTGCTGCAGGCCCAGCAGGATCTGTTCGGCGCGCGACCAGTCCTGCCGGGCGATGGCGATGTCCAGGTTCAGCGCGCGACCGTTGAAGCTGTCGGGGTCGCGGGCGAGCATGCCGCGCACCGCGGTCTCGGCCTCATCCAGCCGGCCAGCCGCCACATGCACCACGGCCATGGCGCTTTCCATGCCGGTGCGGTCCGGCGAGAGGTCCCGCGCCCGGCCGAGCTGGCGGTAGGCGGCGGCGAGGTCGCCCGCCTCGGTCAGTTGCATGGCGCTGGCCACGGCAAGGCCGGCATTGACCGCGGCGAGCTGCCGGCGATCCTCGACGGTCAGCGCCGGGTCGCCCGACACGGTCCGGAGCATCGCCTCCGCGTCCGCCCGATGGCCGGCGCCGAGCAGCGCGCTGGCCAGGCGGATCTTCCCGGCCGGGCCGGCCTGCGGATTGGCGGCCTCTGCCATGCGCGCGGCAGCCAGGGCGGCATCCGGGTCCTGCAGGCGGGCGAAGGCCTGCATGACCTCGGAGGCTGCCTCCCCGCTGGGGTCCGGCCGGCCGGCGATGGAGAGCAAGCGGTCGCGCGCCTCCGGGGTGGGGGTGGTGCGCAGCTGGCGCTCCGACTGGCGAACCTGCTGCACCAGCCCGGCGCGGTCCAGCAGGCGGCCGGCATCCTGCGACCGGCCGCGCGGGGGAATGCGTTCCAGCAACGCGACGGCATCATCCTCGCGGTCATCCTCGCTGGCCAGCAGCGCAGCGGCATAGAGCGCATCCGGCTCGCCCTTGGCGGCGATCTCGCCGGCCGTGCGGCGGGCGTCATCGCGGCGGCCCATGCGCTTCAGCAGCCGGGCGGTGTCCAGCCGCACCCAGACATTCGCCGGGTCCAGGCGGCCGGCTTCCTGCAACAGCTCCAGGGCGCGGGTTGGGTCGTCGGCCTGTTGGGCACTGTCACGCAGCGCCTGGGCCTGCGCCGCATGGGCGGTGGGGCGGCCACGGAATTCCGGCAGGCGTTCGACCGCCTCGGCATCGGCATAGCGGCCCTGGGCCAGCAGCGTCTCGTGCAGGCCATCCAGCGCCGCCGGCAGCTTGGGGCGCCGGGCCAGGGCGGCGCGGAACCGGGTCTCCGCCTGGGTCAATTCCTCGCGCCGCAGGGCCACCTGGCCCAGCAGCGTCTCGGCTTCCGCCGCATCCGCGGTGCCCTGGGCCAGCACCCGGCGCGCCGCCAGGTCCGCGGCATCCAGGTCGTTCCGGCGCAACGCCTGCCAGGCCGGCGACAGCGGCCCTGGCCCGCCGCCGGTCCCGCCATAGCTGAAACCGCCCAGGCGCTGGAATTCCTCCCGCTGGTCGGGCGCCAGGGCGATGGCGCGGTTCAGCAGGGCGCGGGCTTCGTCGGTCTTGCCCTGGCGCAGCCGGTAGGCGGCGAAGTTCGCCAGCAGGTCCGCATCGTCGGGGTGAGCCTCCCGCGCCGCCGCCCATTTCGCCTCCGCCGCGGCCAGCCGGCCCACCCGCAGGTCTTCCTCGGCGCGCAGCCGCACCAGGGTGCCGGGGCTCCAGCCGAGCTGGTCGAGGAAATCCTCCTCGCGCGCCGGCGCCATGGCGATGGCGCGGTCGATCAGCGCGATGCCTTCCGGCAGCCGCTGCTGCTGCATGCGGACCACACCGATCAGCAGCATCGCCTCGGCGTCTTCCGGGTTGAAGATCAGCGCCGCCTGGAACTCGCGTTCAGCCCCACGCAGGTCCTGGGCCGCCAGGGCGGTGAAGCCGCGCAGCTTCATGTCGGCGCCGCGGTCCTGGATGTTCTGGCGCAGTTCTTCCTGCTTGGCTTCCAGCTCGGGGTCGCTGGGGTTGTCCGCCAGGTAGGCTTCCATCTGGTCCCGCAGCAGCCGGCTGGGGCCGGACCACAGCAGCGCCTGGCGCCAGAGCTGGCGTGCGCGTTCGGCCGCCACCGGCACCTGGCTGAGTTCCTGCAACTTGCCGAGGCCGATATTGCGGCCCCGCCCTTCCCGCAGGATCAGCACCTGGGCGTAGCTGAGTTGCAGCGCCAGGTCGCGCGGCGCCGCCTCGACCCGCTTTTCCATCGCCTCGATCGCTTCCTCGTAGCCTTCGGGCGAACTGGCAGCGAGCACGCTGTAATATTCCGGCGCCAGGATGGTGGGCATCTCGCCATCCGCGATCAACTCGCGGTACTTGCCCAGGGACTCCTCCGGCAGACCGGCCTCGAACAAGCCTCGGGCTTCGCGTATCAGGTTCGTGTCCAGGGTCAGGTAACGCAGCCCGGCATCCGCCCGGGCCAGCCGGGCATCACCTTCCGGCACGAAACTCGCGATGCGGTCGCGATAGGCCCGCGCGGCATCGGCTTCGTCGGTCTGTACCGCGGCTTCCGTGGCTTCCAGCAGGATCTCGACCAGGAAATCAGCGTCGCGTGGTTCCAGGCTGAGCAGGCGGCGCATGGCCTGGAGGGCCAATGCGGGACGGTTCTGCGAGCGCCAGAAGGTCACGATGCTGAGCAGCCGAACTTCCACCGGCACGCTTTCCGATGCGGCCGGGATGGCAATGGTACTGGGCGTCGGCGCCGGTCCTTGGGCCTTCTGCGCCGAGGCAACGGCCGGCAGCAGCGCCAATCCGGTGAGGCAGGCAGCAGCACGGGACAGCAGCACCGGCGACATCATGGTCGGCTTGTTCCTCGCCCAACCGGGGGTGTGGCGCCCATTATCGCCACCGCTGGGTCGTGTCGCGGCTGACGAAGGCGACCGGTGCGCCGCCCGGGTTCATCAGCCAAATGCTGTACATGCCCCCAGGCTCCAGCCCCTCCAACGCGAAGGGCGGCGCCGACTGGCCGGCGCAGGTGGCGCGCAGCTGGGCCACCACCGGGTTCACGCTGCGGGTCTTGACCGTGCTCGGGGCCACCTCGGCGAAGACCGCCTGGCCGCCAGGGTCGATCGTCAAGGCGCCATCCGCACAGGCGGCGGTCGTGTTGTAGAAGGACAGTCGGGCGCGGAGCTGGTTGAACTCCGGCTGGTCGGGCACCGGCACCGCCACCACGCCAGCCGGGCCGGCGCGCAGCAACACGGTGAGGAAACCGTCCGGCACGGCCTGGAAGGTCAGGCGGCTGGTGGTGCCGCCCTGCCGCGCTTCCAGCACCAGTTGGCGCCCGGCGACGCGCTCAACCGCGGCGTAGGGGCTGACCCGGCCGGCGGCATCGGCCGAGAGCGTGCGCGGCGGCAGGAATTGCGGCGCCAGGGCCAACTCCGCCGCCGTGGTGTTGACGAACCGAACATAGGCCGACCCGCGCGGCGGCACCGGGTCGTAGAGCACCTGCTGCGCCGCCACCGGCCCGACGGCCAATGATAGGGTCAGCGCCACGGCGCAGGCCCCGGCCGCCCTGCCCGGCTCAATCCGCGTCCGATCGTGCTTGGGCGGGGTGCTCGCCCTAGCCCACCGCACGGCGCAGCTCCGCCAGGAATGTCGCGGCTGGCATCGCATTCGGCCCCCAGATGCCAGCATTGTCGGACGCCGTTTCGAGGTTGCCCTCGTTGATGTTCCAGATGAACAACTTCGGCCGCTGGGCCTTGAAGGTGGCCCCGCCGACATAATCGAGCATGGTACGATAAGGCCCAAACCGGTGGATTTTCCAGAACAACGTCACTGGCCGGTCCAGCTGGCTGGAGAGCATGGCGGCGAAGTTGTACTTCGGTTGCATGAAGCTGTTGCCCACCACGACAACATCGCCGCCGCTGTCCGCCAGCAGCGCACCCGCGCCGGAAGCGGCGACCGGCGGACGCAGGCTGTACTGCTGTATCGGGTAGCGTGCCTGCTCGGTGGCCGGCAGCAACTCGGCCAGGTCGTTGGTCTCCTGTCGCATGCTGGCCGGCGGACCCAGCCGCATGCCCGGGCCGCGCGCCGCCGGCAGCCGCAGGCGTTCCTTCACCAGTCGCGCGGTCTCGGTGGCCGCGGCCTCGGCCCCGGCCGCGGTCCAGTGGGTGTCGGCCTTCAGGTAGAGCAATTCGGCCGGGCGGGCGGCGCGCTGGGCGGCCATCAGCGCCGCCAGGTCCGGCACCAGCGTGCCTGACTTGCGTAGCGCCTCCAGCCCCGCAGCGTAGCGCCCTTCGGCTTCCGGGCGCCAGGCGAAGTCGGTCGGCAGGAACTCCCGATAGACCCGCGCCTTGGGCGGCATCAGCATGACCACGGTTTCGATCTGCGCCTGCTTGAGGACGCCGACCGCCTGGTTGATCAGGTCCGTAACGCGCGGGATGCGCCGCAGGTTGGCGGTGCGGACCTCGTCCCAGGCCGGAAACAGCCAGCCGTCATTCCCCACCACCACCTGTTCATGGATGCGTGCCGAGGCGCTGCGACCCAAGGCGGGCACGGCCAGGGCGGCCACGCCAGCGGCCAGCAGGCGACGGCGGCCAATATACGAGGGGTTGCCGAAGCCTGACCCGGCTGCGTGAAAAGAGCTTCTCCACCGGCAACGTTGCTGCATCATGACGCCTAGAACTATTTTTGATTTTTCTATTTCATTTTTAAAACGGGGGCAAGGATTTTCACGATCCCAGCGCCCGCCGCATCGCCGTCAGGTAGCTTGGCGTATCCATCGGCTCGCTCCAGGCATCGCTGTCGGGGGCGGAGTTCAGGTCAACCTCGTGCAGGCTCAGCACCAGGGTTTTCGGGCGGCTGCGCTTGAAGCCGGGGCTGGCCAGGTACTCCAGCAGGGTCCGGTAGGGCCCGTAGGAATGCACCTTCCAGTGCAGGGAGGCAGGTCGGCCGAGCTGGTTGGAGAGCATGGCGGCAAAGTTGTAGCTCGGGTGCATGTAGCTGCTGCCCACCACCGCAACGTCGGCGGTGTCATCCTCCACCAGCGCCGCCGACCCCTGCGATGCGACCGGCTGATGGATGGGGTAGCGCTGCAACGGGTACTTGGCCCGATCAGGACGCGGCAGCGCCTCCGTCAGGTCGTTGCGCGGCTGCTGGAGCATGACCGCCGGGCCGAGGCGAATGCCCGGCCGGCTGCTTGGCGGCAGGCCGAGGCTCGCCTTCATCTGCGTGGCCACCTGGGTCGCGGCGGCCTCGGCGCCGGGGGCGGTCCAATGCGTGTCGGCCTTGAAGAACAGCAGTTCCTGCGGCTGGCTGGTCCGTAGCCCGGCGAAGACCGGCGCCAGGTCAGGCACCAGGGTGCCGCTCTTGCGCAGTTCTTCCAGCACGACGCCATAGCGGTTCTGTCCGTCGGCCGAGAACTGGAAGTCCTCCGGCAGGAAATCCCGGTAAACCCGGGATTTGGCCGGGGTCAGCGCGATGACCGGCTTGATCCCGGCCCGGCGCAATGCCTCCGCGGTTTCATTGATGACGCGGGCGACCTGGCGGATGCGGGGGAAATCCACGCGGCGGGGTTCGTCCCAAACCAGGAACAGCCAGCCATCCTTGCCGATGACGGCATGGCGCACGATGGCCGCAGGCGCCGCCCGGCCGAGCAGCATCAACCCGGCCCCGCCCAGCACCGCACGCCGCATGACCCCGCCGTGATACCTGTCTGAATCAACCACCCGGCGCCCCCCCTCTGAGTTCTTGTCGCACGCAATACTAGCGCCAGCAGCGCTGGATCGGCATGGGAAGTTGGCAACGAACAGGGGCGCCGCTCGTTGTCCACCAGTTCCGCCCCCTCCCCTGCGGCTGTCGTTGCCGGTCCCAGATCGTCTGCTCGAGCGTGATCGCTTCTGACTGAAGCGCTCACGCTCCAGCCTTGTTGTTTAAGAGACTGATTCACGGCTTACGGCGATTCCACCTAAGCTGATCAGGCTCTCGCGCTACTCAGGATGCGGGTGGCCGCCATTCCCGCGCCGACTTGGCCTCCAGCAGCTTAGCCCGCGCCGCCTGCCACGCGCCGGGCTTCGGCAGCGGCTGGCGCTTGTGCTCAGCGTGGAACTTCGTGGCTACCGGAACTCCCGGCGCCCCTGCTTGATCGCCTTGGCCTGGCCTGCATGCAGCCGACGCGTCTTGGCAACCGTCACCACCACCAGCGGCCCAAACCAGGCCCCCAGTCATCCCAGAAGCCATCCTGGCCCCCAAAGTCGGAGGGGTCTCATTCGGATGCCGCCACCCCAAACAGGGTCCTTTCTCCACGCCGAAGCACCACTACGCCGTTGCGGAGATGGCGACCTTCGGCGGGGCGGCGAAGCCCGGGGGCTGCGGTCCCCCGGGCCAGCTGTTCAGGCCGCGGGCAGCCAGGGCACCGGGACGAAGAAGCGGCCGCCCACGGTCTTCAACGCGTTGTTCTCGCTGCCCATGGCCAGCGTGCGCAGCGCCACCAGCAGCGCACCCGCCACGGTCTGCCGCCAGAACCAGGCATCTACCTGGCGCGATGACGGTGCTGGCCCATGCGCCTGCGCTGCCTCGCCATACATCGCCTTGATGTCATCGCAGAGGAAGCGCAGCGCCAGGGCCGGGGTGGCGTGCTGTGGCACCGTGGGCAGGCCGCCGGCCAGGAAGCCGGCGATGAACCCGGCCCAGCCTTCCGGCGGCTGCCCGGCCAGGCCGACAATGCTGCGGCCGTAACGCGCCTGCGCGGCAACCCAGGCCGGGCGCAGCGCCGCCAATTCGGCGGCGAAGGCCTGCTGCCATTCGGCAGCTGTGGCGGGCTTTGCCGCGGCGGCGGGAAGCGGCGGCTGCCACCCTTGGGTGTCCTGCCAGTTCGGGTCTTCCTCGGCGTAGTCGTCCAGGATCACCGGGCCATCCGCACGTTCGAGCAGGCCGAGCGCGGCGAGCAGCACCCTGCGCTGGAAGGCCGCATCCTCCGGCGTGCCCAAGGGCCGGCCCAGTTGGAACGGCACGAACAGGGCACGCGGCGGGCGCGTCTTCTCCGCCTGGTTGCGGGCCAGGGCGATGACGGTGGTGGGGGTACCGCGCTCCTCAAGCATATGGGCCAGCGCGCTCACGGCGCGCGTGCAGAGCGGTCAGACCGGGGTCAGCAGCACGGCATCCACGTTTTCCTGCTTCAGCTGGCCGCTCACCTGGTCAGCGGCGGCGGCCATGCCGACAGGGTCCGAGGAGCCCATCACCGTGTAGTGCGTCTCGGCGACGCTGCCGATCATGCCCTCCGCCGCCAGGGCATGCAGGCGCTCCAGCGGATAGGCAGTGTTGGCATCGCGGGCGAAGCCGTGGCGGTCGAAGTTGATCGAGACGTGACTCATCAACAGCGCGTTGGCCGGCACGCCGGCGGGCAGCAAGCGCACCTCGGTGCTGCCGAACGGGAATGGCGGCTCGCCGCGCTGCACCAGGGCGGCGCTGCTGACAATGGCGACCTTGCGCTGGCTGAGCGGCTTGCCGGCCACGAAGGGCGTGGCCTCGAACACTGGGCATTCGATGTTGAGCACCGCCGTCCGCGTCGGTTCGGGGATGTCCTGCGGGCGTGCCATGCTGTCGCCTTTCCGGGTCAGTCGACTGTTGCCGACGCCCACCGTGACACGAGCCGGGCCGCCACGGCAATCAAAGGCTCCGGCGGCGGCGGCGTTACCCCATGCGCCCGCGGCACGCCGCGGCCAATGTCGCGGCCCAGCGGTTCCGGAACAGGCGGGGTGCCGGGGCCGACCGGGCTTGGCACGTCCTCAAGCACCAGCATGGCGATGGCGCCGCGCCGCAGCAGCAGGCCTTCGGCCACAACGCGCTGGGGCCGCCGGGCAGGTGCAGGACGGGTTAGGGCAGCGGCATCTGCACCCCTCCCAGCCGCTGTGGCCCTTCGGCCAGGCCGTCGCGCACCGGGCCGCCGAACCCGGCAGGCACGGGGTCGCCGCCGTTGGCCGCCAGCAGAAGCACCAGGCCGGTGCGGCCTTCCCAGCCGATGAAGAAGGGCGGCTCGCTCATGCCGGCAACGGCGCGACATAGATGCGGGCCCGGTTGGGGCGCGGGTCCAGTTCCACCCAGCCATCCGCCAGGCGCAACCGGTAGGTAGCCAGCTTTTCGGTGAGGGGGGGCGGTGCGCATGGTGCCTTCACCTGGGGCGTGCTGGACCGGATGTTCGAAGACGGCAGGATCTGGATCGAGGCGATTTCCGGGACTTCGGCCGGCACCATGAATGCCGTGGTTGCGGCACAGGGCATGTAGGCTGACGGCGACGAGGGCGCGCGGCTGGAATGGGCGCGGTTCTGGCGCACGGTCTCCGAGGCCGGGCGGCACTCACCCCTGCGGCGTACCTGGCTGGACCACATGCTGGGCATCTGGTCGCTCGACCATTCGCCTGGTGGCGGAAGGCAAGCTGGACAAGAACGAGTTCCGCGACATGCGCATCCATATCGTGGAGGCGAATGACGCGATGGCGCCGCTCGGCGCTTCTTCCAAGATGAACACGGAATGGGAGTTCCTGACGCTGCTGCGCGACATCGGGCGCCGCGCCGCCGGCGAATGGCTGGACCGCCATTTCGACCAGATCGGCGTCCGCAGCACGGTCGACCTGCCCTGCATATTCGGTACCAGCCGCTGCGGGGCGGTGGTGTGAGCGGGCTGGCCGGGGCATTTCTGGCGGTATGACATCGCGCAGGGCCGCACGCTGCTCGCGGCCTTGCCCCCGGAACCTGGCGCTTGCCGGGCCGCCGGCGCCGGGATAGCCTCTGCCCTGACCGAACGGTCAGCGGTGGGGAGCCGTCAGCGCGCGTGGCAAAAGAACCAGGCCGAGCGAAGCAGTGCCAGCAGCCGCGGCGCCGGTTGCTGCGTGCAGCGCTGGGCCTGCCCTGGATGGCGCTGCCGGCGGGGGCGCAGGAAGCATGGCCGAGCCGCCCGCTGCGCCTGGTGGTGCCCTTCGCCCCCGGTGGCGGCGCCGATGCCACGGCGCGCTTCGTGGCGCAGGCGCTGGGCGAGGCACTGGGTCAGCCCGTCGCGGTGGACAACAAGGGTGGCGGCGGCGGCACGCTGGGCGCGATCTCGGCGCTGAGCGCTCCGGCCGATGGCTACACGCTGTTCCACGGCACGCCGGGACCGCTCATCACCAACCCCTTGCTGATGGCCAACCTGCCCTACGACGCCGCGCGCGACTTCGCGCCGGTGAGCCTGCTGGTACGCTCGGCCTACGTGCTGGTGGTGAACTCGGCGGTGCCCGCCTACAGCGTTGCCGAGTTGATCGCGCTGGCCAGGGCGCGGCCGGCGCCGCTGGCCTATTCCAGTTCCGGGATCGGCGCCGGCAGCCACCTGGCGGCGGAGCTGCTGCGGATCGAGGCCGGGGTGGAGCTGACCCATATCCCCTATCGTGGCACCGGGCCTTCGGTGCAGGACGTGGTCGGCGGCCAGGTGCCGATGACGATCGACAGCCTGAGCGTGCTGATCCCGTTGATCCGCGCCGGCCGGCTGCGCGCCCTTGGCGTCACCGCGGCCCAGCGCGTGCCGGAACTGCCGGATGTGCCCTGCATCGCCGAGACACTGCCGGGCTTCGAGGTCACGGTGATCAACTGCCTGATGGCCCGCAGCGGCACGCCGGCGCCCATCATCGCGCGGCTCAGCGACATTCTGGTGCGGGCCATGGCCAGCCCCGCCGCGGCGCAGCGCTACGCCGACAGCGGCGCCGAGCCGGTGGGCAGCACGCCCGAGGCACTGGCCGGCCTGCTGGACGAGGAACGCCGAAAATGGCGCGGCGTGATCGCGCGCGCCGGCATCAAGGTGGAATAGGAGGAACGGACATGAGCGAAGAGACGGTGCGGCTGGAGGTCAAGGACTACGTGGCGGTGGCCACGCTGTGCCGGCCGCCGGTGAACGCGGTGAACTGGGCGATGCGCGACCGCATCATCGAGATCATGGACCAGGCGACCGACCGCGAGGACATCCGCGTGGTGCTGCTGACCGCGGAGGGCAGCGTGTTCTGCGCCGGCGCCGACCTGAAGCAGCGGCCGGACCCGAACAAGCACGGCGAATACTGGTGGCACAACCGGCTGACGCGGGAGACCGGCAACAGCATCAAGGAATGCAGCAAGCCGGTGATCGCCGCGGTGAACGGCGCGGCGCTGGGCGCCGGCTTCGGCCTGGCGGCGGCCTGCGACTTCATGCTGGCCAGCGACAACGCGGTGTTCGGCATGCCCGAGATCAATGTCGGCCTGGCCGGGGGCGCCGCCATGCTCTCCCGCCTGTTCCCGGCGCCCAAGGTGCGACGGATGATGTTCACCGGCCAGCGGCTGCCGGCCAGCGAGCTGTATCGGCTGGGCCTGCTGGAAGCCTGCGTGCCGCGTGAGCAGCTGTTCGACGAAGCCTATGCCCTGGCCGCCGAGATCGCCGGCAAGGCGCCGCTGGGCATCAAGTACGCCAAGACCAGTTGCAACCTGGTGGAGCTGATGCCGGCGAAGGACGCCTATCGGTTCGAGCAGAACTTCACCTACGAGCTGAGCAGGACCGAGGACGCCGCCGAGGCGCGCCTGGCAACGCTGGAAAAGCGCCCGCCGGTGTACAAGGGGCGCTGAGCCATGCGGCGCCGGGTGCTGCTGGGCTCGCTGCTGGCCACTTCGGCGCTGGCGCAGGCCGGTTGGCCCGCGCGCAGCGTGGAGGTGGTGGTGCCCTACGCCGCGGGCGGGCCGACCGACCGCTACGCGCGGGAGTTCACGCCGCGCCTCAGCGAGTTGTGGGGCCAGCAGGCGGTGGTGGCGAACAAGCCGGGCGGCGCCACCGCCATCGGCACCGCGGCCGTGGCGCATGCGGCGCCGGATGGCCATACGCTGCTGCTGGCCAGCTTCGGCATTGTCACCAACCCGCTGATGCTGCGGAACCTGCCCTACGACCCCGCGGCATTGGCGCCGCTGTGCCGCTTCGCATTGGGTGGCGCGGTGCTGTACCTGCATCCCTCGGTGCCCGCGCGCACGCTGCCAGAACTGGTGGCCTGGGCGCGCGCCAACCCGGGTGCGCTGCGCTTCGGCTCGTCGGGCATGGGGTCCTCGCCGCATATCTCGGCCGAGCTGTTTGCCTGGGCGACCGGGGTGGAGATGCTGCACACGCCGTATCGGGGCAGCGCGCCGGCGCTGACGGATTTGCTGGCCGGGCATGTCAACGCGCTGTTCGACAGCGTCACCACCATGCGCTTCGCCCGAGACGGCCGGCTGCGGGCGATGGCGATCAGCCAGCCCGAGCGCAACGCGCAGGCGCCGGAAGTGCCGACCATGGCCGAGCAGGGCCTGCCGCAGGTGCTGGCGCGCACCTTCTACGGCTTCTTCTGCCCGGCCGCGGTGCCGGCAGCGCTGCGCGAGCGCATCGCCGACGACCTGCGCGGCGTCGCCGCCGGCCAGGCGATTCAGCGCGCGATCGGCGATGACGGGCTGGAGGCGATGGCGGAGACGCCGGCGGAATTCGCCGCCTTCCTGAGCGAGCAGCATGCCTTTTGGAGCCGCGTCATACGCGAGCGCAACCTTTCCCTGTGACGAGGCCGATGATGGACGACACCACCGAGCTGGCCGCCTTTCGCGCCGAGGTGCGCGACTTCGCGCTGACCCATTGCCCGCCGGAGATCCGCGCGGTGGTGGCGGCGAATGGCAAGCTGGGCCGCAAGCACTGGGCACCGTGGCAGCGCATTCTGCACGCGCATGGCTGGGGCGCGCCGAGTTGGCCGAAGGAGTATGGCGGCACCGGCTGGGACCAGCGCCGGCGGCACATTTTTGATAGTGTCTTGGCCGAGTGCGACTGCCCGCCGCAGTATCATCATGGGCTGCGGCATATCGGCCCGGTGCTGATCGAATTCGGCACCGCCGAGCAGAAGGCGCGCTTCCTGCCGGGCATCCTGAACGGCGAGGATTGGTGGTGCCAGGGCTATTCCGAACCTGGCGCCGGCAGCGACCTGGCCAGCCTGAAGACCCGCGCGGTGCGCGACGGCGACGACTACGTGGTGAACGGCCAGAAGCTGTGGACCAGCCACGCCCAGGAAGCCGACTGGATGTACACGCTGGTGCGCACCAACACCGAGGTGAAGCGGCAGGAAGGCATCACCATGCTGCTCATCCCGCTGAGCACGCCGGGCATCCGCGTGCGTGAGGTGCGGACGATCGACAGTTGGCACCACGTGAACGAGGTGTTCCTGGAAGACGTGCGCGTGCCCGCCGCCAATCGGATCGGCGAGGAGAACAAGGGCTGGACCTACGGCAAGTTCCTGCTGGACCGTGAGCGCCTGGGCGGCGCCAACGTGGCACCTGCCTTCCGCTTCCTGGACCGCTGCCGCGAGTTGGTGGCGCGGCGCCTGGCCGGGCCGGACAACGCGCTGAAGCGCGAGCAGCTGGAATACCGTCTGCTGCTGGCGGAGGCAGAGTTGCGCGGTGCGCGCGAACTGGGCAAGGCGGCTGTCGATGCGGTGATGGAGGGGCGCCCGCTTGGGCTGATGCCCTCCGAGTTGAAGCTCTCCACCGCCGATACCGTGCAGCGCATCGGCGCCATCGCGCTGGATGCGGTGGGCGAGCAGGTAGCGTCCCGCTTCCGCCCGGTGGATGGCTCGGGGCCGAATGCCGAGGTCGAGGATATCGAGTGGGTGCAGAACTTCATGTACCTGCGCGCCAAGACCATCTTCGGCGGGTCCAACGAGGTGCAGAAGAATGTCGTCGCCAAGCAGCTGTTCGGGATGTGAGCGCCATGGCCTTTGAACCCAAGCCGATGCTGCCCGGCGACACCTTCGACGCCGCCCGCCGCTTTGCCGAGGCCAGCGCGCTGAAGCTGGCGCACCTGCATGAACCGGCGGTGCGCGCCGCTGAACTGGCGACGCAATGGGCGGCGGTGCTGGAGCTCGGCTGGGCCGGCACGCTGGTGCCGGAAGCCTGCGGCGGCGCTGATGGCACGCTGCTGGACCTGGCGGCGCTGGCCGAGGGCGCCGGCAGCGCCGGCCTGGCCCTGCCGCTGGCCGCGACCTGTGCCGTGGCACCGACGCTGCTGGCCGGGCAGGACGCGCTGCTGGCCGACCTGGTCGCCGGGCGGCTGCAGCCCTGCATCGTGCTGGACGGGCTTACCGCCGAGGCGGGGCGACTGAGCGGCCGCGCCGTGGGCGTGGAGACGCCGCCGGCGCCGAGCCACGCGCT
>CANBNK010000083.1 GCA_947371015.1 Acetobacteraceae bacterium
AAGGCCAGCACCCGCATCGAGTAGTCCCCCCTTGGCCGGCCGGCCTGTCCGGGGTCGCGGAACGGCGGCACATGCAAGGTTAGGCCGGCATGCTCCACCGTTACAGCGCCGTCGCCGCCGCGCCCCGGCAGCAGCTGGAACAGGCAGGACTGCCGGGAGCGGTCCGGGCTCAGGTCCACGGGAATGCAGCTCGGGGAGCCATCCGCCTGGGGCGGCAGGTCGGCCTGCACCTTCAGCAACGCGCCGAGGAAATGAATGATCTCCTGCACGCTGCGGATGTGGATTTGCTGGGCGCGGGCCAATTCGAGGTGCGGCCCGGCGCCAGGTACCTCGACGATCTCGTCCTGGGTGCAGACCGGGCTGTCGCCGCGTGCCAGCATCGCCGGGTCGGTCATGCCGGAGGGCGTCAGAACCATGGTGCCGCGGAAGGCCACGCGGTAGCAGGCCGCCGTCCGGGACTCGGTGCGATACAGCTGGAAGCGCCCGCCGGGCCGCGGCACCAGGCGCAGCTTGCCCTCCGCCGCCAGCGGCAGCACGCCGTTTTCCGCCACCTGCGCGCCGGTCAGCGGGGCGCCGAGCGGGATCAGCGCCAGGTAGCTGTTGAAGGCCGGGCGGCCCCGCGCCAGCGAGGCATCCAGCGACGCCCGCACCGCGGCGGCGGTGCCCGGCCCACCCGGGCAATCCGGCCGGTTCAGCCAGCAGCGTGGGTCGTTGTGCAGGCGCTGCCCAGTGGTGGGGTCCGTCACCGCGGAGAACAGCAGCATGAACAGCATCGGTTGCGGGTAGCCGCGGTCGAAGTAGTAGCGGAGCACCCCCAGCTCCAGCGGGTCCAGCATGCCGCGGATGAAGTCCTGGGTGTCCAGCGTGGAGACATCGAAGCTGGGCGAGTTGCTGCCGGAAAGCCCGAGGTTAAGGCCATTGGCCGCGCTGGCGCCGATGGGCAGGCCAAGGCCCGGCTGGCCCAGGCCGATGCTCAGCGAGCCGCGGATCTGCGGCAGCGCGGTGAAGTGCAGCGGCTGTTCGTCCCGCGCGCGCAGGATATTGGTGACCAGCAGCGAATTGGCGGCGGTCTCAACCGCATGGTTGTAGTCGATGGCCTGCTGCGCGATCGGCTGGCCCAGCGCACAGCCGGCCAGCGCCAGCACCAGCCCGAACCCACACAAGCCCCGCCGCAGGTCTTGCCACCGGCATGCGGCCTGGGCCAAGGCGCCGCGTGGCACCTGCTGCCGCGCGGCCGCCAGCTTCCGCCGGGCGGCTGTAGCGTGATCGCTTCTGACTGAAGCGCTCACGCTACAGCCTTGTCGTTTGAGAGACTGATTCACGGCTTACGGCGATTCCGCCTAAGCCGATCAGGCTCCAGGGTGCCGCGAGAGCCAATGCCAGCGGTCAACGGCTTTGACCGTTGGCCTTATTCGGCTGCGACCTTGGACGAACCACTACCGCCCTTGTCCCCAGGCGCCGTCGCGCCATGCTTGGCGCCGCGCACCGGCGTCGGCTCCTGCGACAGCTCGGCCATGGCCTTTTCCACGTGCTGGCTGAACACGTAGTCCGCCGGGCGCTGGTTGCTCAGGTCAATCTCGGGCGCCATCGGGCCTTCGGTCTTCGGCCCCTTCAGCATGGCGCCGACCATCTTCCACGGCTTGCTGAAGGCATCGATCGCGGCCGTCGCCTCGAAGCCGCAATGCACCATGCAGTCAGCGCATTTCTCGTAGTTGCCGACGCCGTACTTGTCCCACTCCGTGGTGTCCATCAGCTCCGCGAAGGTCTTCACATAGCCTTCGCCCACCAGATAGCAGGGCCGCTGCCAGCCGAAGATGTTGCGCGTCGGGTTGCCCCAGGGCGTGCATTCATAGGTCTGGTTGCCGGCCAGGAAGTCCAGGAACAGCGGGCTGTTGCCGAACTTCCAGCCATGCCCCTTGCCGCGGGCGAAGATGTCGCGGAACAGTTCCTTGGTCTTCTGCCGGTTCAGGAAGTGCTCCTGCGTCGGCGCCCGCTCATAGGCGTAGCCCGGGGAGACCATGATGTCGTCCACGCCCATCGCGGTCACGTCGTCGAAGAAGGCGGCGGTGCGGGCCGCATCGGCGTTGTTGAACAGGGTGCAGTTGATGGCAACCCGAAAACCCTTGTCCTGCACGGACTTGATGGCCTTCACCGCGCGGTCATAGACCCCCTTCTGGCTGACGGCCCAGTCGTGCTGGTCCTTGTCGCCATCCAGGTGGATGTCCCAGGTGAAGTTCGGGTGCGGCGCGTAGTCCTCCACGCGCTTTTCCAGCAGCAGCGCATTGGTGCAGAGGATGACGATCTTGCCCTTGGCCAGGATGCCGCGGACGATCTCGGGCATTTCCTTGTGCAGCAGCGGCTCGCCACCGGCGATGGCGACCACGGGCGCGCCGCATTCATCCACCGCGTCCAGGCATTCCTGCACGCTCAGGCGCTTGTCCAGGATCGGGTCCGGATAGTCGATCTTGCCACAGCCGGCGCAGGCCAGGTTGCACTTGAACAACGGCTCCAGCATCAGCACCAGCGGGTAGCGCTTGCGCCCGATGATCTTCTGCTTGGCAATATAGGCAGCGACCTTCGCCTGCTGGTGCAGCGGAACAGCCATGTCAGATCGATCCTCTTATTCCGCCGCGCTCGCCGTCGCATCCATGAGCGCGGCAGGCAGCTTGAACTGCACATCCTCGACAATGCCCGGCAAGGTCGAGACCGCAACCGGCGCCAGTTTCTCCAGCGCCGCGATCACTTCCTGCACCAGGCTTTCCGGGGCCGAGGCCCCGGCGGTAATCCCAACCGCCTCGACACCGGCCACCCAAGCGGGGTCCAGCGCCAGGGCATCCGGGATCAGGTAGCAGGGAATACCCTGCTCGGCACCGATTTCCCGCAGCCTGTTCGAATTCGACGAGTTCGCCGCCCCGACCACCAGCAGTACATCCACCTGTTGCGCCAACTCGCGAGCCGCCGACTGACGGTTCTGTGTGGCGTAACAGATGTCCCTTGTATCCGGACCAATCAAGTCCGGAAAGCGGTTCTGCAAGGCCTCGATGGTCGCCCGGGTATCATCGACCGAGAGTGTGGTCTGGGTGACATAGGCCAGCGGCGTGTCCAGCGGCAGGTCCAGCCGTGCCACATCGGCGGCCGAGGCCACCAGATGCACCTCCCCGGGGATCTGCCCCAGCGTGCCCTCCACCTCGGGGTGGCCGGCATGGCCGATCAAGATCACCACCCGGCCCTGGGTCACGTAGCGGCGGCCTTCGGAATGCACCTTGCTGACCAGCGGGCAGGTGGCGTCCAGCACCGGCAGGCCGCGCGCTTCGGCGGCGCGCTCCACGTTCTGGGCAACGCCATGGGCGGAAAACACCGTGATGGCGCCGGGCGGTACCTGGTCCAGTTCCTCGACAAAGCGGGCGCCGCGGCGTTCCAGCGTTTCCACCACGCGGCGGTTATGGACGATCTCATGCCGGACATAGACCGGGGCGCCATACTTGTCCAAGGCGCGCTCGACGATCTCGATCGCCCGCACCACGCCCGCGCAGAACCCCCGCGGCTGCGCCAGAATGATCCGCATCTTCGTCCCCCGGCCGCTCACGGGGCGGTGCCGTCCCACAAGCCAGGCAGGTCCCGCCAGTTGACACGATATTGCGCTAGTCCAGTTTTGCGTCAGGTCTCCTGGCCATTGCAACGGGGCAATAGGCTGACGGCTGGCATATCCCGGCGCCTGTGGCTAGTTTGCCGCCGCCCACGCCCGGCCTCCCGGCCCCGGTCGTCGCGTTTCAGCACGGAGCCTGCCTTGCCCCACCTTCCCCGGCCCAGCCGTCGCGCCGTGCTTGGCGCCCTGCGTTGCGCTCCGCTGGCAGCCTACCTGGCACCACTGCTGCCGCGCCAGGCCGCAGCCCATGCCCTGGTGATGTCCAGCACGCCGGAACCCGGCGCCCGTCTGGCCACCGCGCCGGCGCGGGTGACGCTGCGCTTCAACAGCCGCATCGACCACGGCCGCAGCCGGATGACGCTGTTCGGCCCGGACAACCAGCCGCACCCGCTGGCCCTGGCGGCCGAGACCGACCCCGCCCTGGTGGAAGCCGCGCTGCCGGCCAGCCTGCCCGCCGGCGGCTTCCGGCTGCGCTGGCAGGTGCTGGCGGTGGATGGCCACATCACCCGCGGCGACATCTTCTTCACCGTGGCTGGGCGCTGACGCCATGGAATCGCTGCTCGACCTCTATGGCTTCTTCTCGGTGGTGCTGCAGGCACTGCTGCTGCTGTCCCGCACCGTGCTGCTGGGCAGCGTGATCTTCTGGACGCTGCTGGTGGTGCCGCTGGGCGAAGCCATGCCCGGCGCCGCGCATCAGCTGGCCGGCACTGCCCGCCGGCTGGTGCTGGGCGCGGGGCTGGCCACGCTTGGCTTCACCTTCCTGGCGGCCGCCCTGGCGGTTCTGGCCTTGGCGGCAACCTTGGACAGCGGCCTCGGCGCCGTGCTGGGCGCCGATTTCGTCCGCGCCGCGCTGGGCGCCATGGCCGCCACGACCCTGTTGCTGCTGCTGGCCCGGCCAGAAGGCGGGCTGGAACCCGGCCGCCGCTTCGGCCTGCTGGCTGCCGCCGCGGTACTGCTGGGCGCTGCCGTTGCCGGCAGCCACGCCATGGCCCGCACCGAGAGCCGCGCCATGCTGATGGCCGCCACCTTCATCCATCAGGTGGGCGCCGCGCTGTGGATCGGTGGCCTGCCGGCGCTTTGGCTCAGCTTCCGCTTGCCGGAGCGTGCCACCCGCGCGGTCGGCCAGCGCTACTCGCCCTTCGCCGTGGCTGGGGTCGGGCTGATCCTGCTGGGCGCGCTGGGGTTCTGGCTCGGTTATATCGGCGGCGTGCCCGCGGTTTACGGCACCGCCTATGGCGCCATGGCCGCGACCAAGTTCATCCTGCTCGGCCTGCTGCTGGCGCTCGGCGGCGCCAACTACCTGTTGCTGCATCGGCTGGAGACGGTCCCCGCTGGCCTGCTGCGGGTCAAGCGCTTCATCGAGAGCGAGATGGCGCTCGGCGTGGCGGTGCTCGCCATCGCAGGGTCGCTGACCAGCGTGCCGCCGGCCCGCGACCTGGTGGATGACCGCGTGACCTGGCACGAGGTGGTGGAGCGCTTCACCCCGGGCACGCCACGGCTGACCAGCCCGAGCCATCAGGATTTGGCGATTCCGGCCATGCAGGCCCAGTTGGACGCCGAATGGCAGGCCGCCCAGCAGCGCCAGGCGGAACGCCCGCAGGCCTTCACCCCCGGCGAGGGCCTGCTGCCGCCGCGCAATGCCCAGGACATCGCCTGGAGCGAATACAACCACAACTGGTCCGGCATCGTGGTGCTGCTGGTGGGGTTGGCGGCGCTGCTGGATGCGTCCCGCAAGGTGCCATTCACCCGGCACTGGCCGCTGCTGTTCCTGATCCTGGCCTTCTTCCTGCTGATCCGTTCGGACCCCGAGGTCTGGCCGCTCGGCGAGATCGGCTTGTTTGAAAGCCTCCGCGACCCCGAGGTGGTGCAGCACAAGCTGGCGGCCCTGCTGGTGCTGGGCTTCGCCCTGGCGGAATGGGCAGTGCGGCTGGGCAAGCTGACCGGGCGCTACCGCTATGTCTTCCCGCTTTCCATGCTGGCCGGCGGCGCGCTGCTGCTGGCGCATACCCATGCCATCGCCAACTTCAAGGAGTTGCTGCTGGTGGAGTTGTCCCACCTGCCGCTGGCGATCTGCGCGCTGGTGGGCGGCTGCGCCCGCATGATCGAGCTGCGCGGCCCGGATGTCCTGGCCCGCCGCGCCGCCTGGGTCTGGCCGGCCTGCCTCGTCATCATCGGCAGCTTCCTGCTCATCTACCGTGAAGCCTGAAGCCCCGCTCGGCCGCCTCGCCCGCCTTGCCACCTGGCTGACCGGCACCGCCTGCCGCCGCCCCGCCCGCACCCTGGCGGCGGCGGCGCTGGCGGCGCTGCTGTCGCTGGGCGTGGTGGTGGACGGCTTCAGCCTGGACAGCGACGTCACCCGGCTGTTCCCGCAGGACCTGCCCTGGCGGCAGACCGAGCGCGCCATGGCCGAGGCCTTCCCGCAGCGGGAAGACCTGATCGCCATCGTGGTGGATGGCAGCACCGCCGACGTGGCCGACCGTGCCGCCGGCCGTCTTGAGGCAGCGCTGGCCGCGCGCACGGACCTGTTCGCCGCGGTCAGCCGGCCGGATGGCGACGCCTTCTTCCGCCGCAGCGCCTTCCTGTTCATGCCGGAAGCGGAGGTGCGCGACACCACCGACCGCATCATCCAGGCCCAACCGCTGCTCGGCACCCTGGCAGCCGACCCCTCGCTGCGCGGCATCGCCACCACCTTCGGCCTGCTGCTGCAGGGCGTGGAGCGCGGGGATACCTCCCTGACCGAGATCGCCACGCCGATGGCGGCGCTGATCCCACCGGCCGAGGCGGCGCTGGCCGGGCGGCTGCGCTTCCTCGACTGGGGCAGCCTGTTCACCGGCCACCAGGCCGGCGTGCTGGAACTGCGTCGCTTCGTGCTGGCCAAGCCGCGGCTGGACTTTGCCAACCTGTCCCCCGGTGCCGCCGCCGGCGACCTGGTGCGCGAGACCGCGAGGCAGCTGGGCCTGACCGCCGAGCATGGCGTGACCGTGCGGCTGACCGGCCAGGTGGTGATGGGCGATGAGGAGTTCGCCACGGTTGCCGAGGGTGCCGTCACCAACACCGTGCTCTCCCTGGTGCTGGTCGCCGCGCTGCTGTGGCTGGCACTGCATTCGCTGCGGCTGATCCTGCCTGTGTTGGCCACGCTGATGCTGGGCCTGGTCATCACCGCCGCCTTCGGTGTGCTGGTGGTTGGCCCCTACAACCCGCTTTCCATCGCCTTCGCCGTGCTATTCATCGGGTTGGGCGTCGATTTCGGCATCCAGTACGCGGTGCGCTACCGCGAGCAGCGCTTCCTGCTGGACCGCGAGCCGGCGGCCAACCGCGCCAGCCCGGAACTGGAACGCCGCGCCGCGCTGGCCTCGGCCGCCACCGTCGCCGGGCCGGGGATTCTGCTGGCCGCCGCCGCGATTGCCGGCGGCTTCCTGGCCTTCCTGCCCACCGAATACCGCGGGGTCTCCGACCTCGGCGCCATCGCCGGCTTCGGCATGTTGGCCGCCGCGCTGCTCAGCCTGACCGTGCTGCCGGCGTTGATCATCTGGACCGAACCGCCGGGCGAGGCGGCGGAGCTGGGCTGGCCACTGTTGGCGCGGCTGGAGCAGCGGCTCTCCGCCCGTGCCCGCCGCAACGCGTTGTGGGTCGGCGCCGTGGCGCTGGCCTGCGCCGCCTGCCTGCCGGCGCTGCCCTTCGACTTCAACCCGCTGAACCTGCGCGACCCCAAGGCCGAATCCGTCGCCACCTTCCGCGCTCTGATGCAGGTGCCGGAGACCACGCCGAACACGCTTTCGGTGCTGGCGCCCAGCCTGGCCGCCGCCGCGCCGCTGGCCGCCCGGCTGGAGGCGCTGCCCGAGGTGGCCCAGGTGATGACGCTGGCGAGCTTTGTGCCCGAGGACCAGGCCGCCAAGCTGGCCCTGATCGAGGACACCGCCGACCTGCTCGGCCCCAGCCTGAACCCCGACCCGGTGCTGCCGCCGCCCGACGATGCCACGGTCTCGGCAGCGCTGCGCCAGCTGGCGCGGGCGCTGGACAAGGCAGCGCAAGGCGGCACCGCCGAGGCCGCCAGCACCCGCCGGCTGGCCGCGGCGCTGCGTCGGCTCGGCGGTGGCACGACCGCGCCACGCCGGCTGTTCGCCGAAGCCGTGCTGCCCGGGCTGGACAGCACCCTGGCGGGCCTGCGGGACGCGCTGGCCGCCCGCCCCGTCACCCTGGCGGACCTGCCGCCGGCCCTGGTGGCAGAGTGGGTGGCTCCGGATGGCCGTGCGCGCGTCGAGGCTTTCCCGAAGGACCTGGACGACGGCAACGCCGCCATGCGCCGCTTCGCCGAGGCGATCCAGGCGGTGGCGCCGCAGGCCACCGGCCCGGCCATCTCGGTCCAGGCCTCGGCGAACACCATCCGCCATGCCTTCATCCTGGCCGGCGTGATCGCGCTGGGGCTGACCCTGGCGCTGCTGCTGGCGGCGCTGCGCGACCTGCGGCTGGCGCTGCTGGCCATGGCGCCGCTGGCGCTGGCGGGGCTGCTGACTCTGGCCACCTGCGCGTTGCTGGGGCCGGCGCTGAACCTGGCCAACATCATCGCGCTGCCGCTGCTGTTCGGCATCGGCGTGGCCTTCGATATCTACTACGTCACCGCCTGGCGCGGCGGCGAACGCCAGCTGCTGCCGAATGCGCTGACCCGCGCCGTGCTGTTTTCCGCGCTGACCACGGCCAGCGCCTTCGGCACCCTGGCGCTGAGCAACCACCCGGGCACAGCCAGCATGGGCGTGCTGCTGGCGATGAGCATGCTCTACACGCTGCTGGCCGTGCTGGTGGCGCTGCCGGTGCTGCTGCACGCCTTTGGCGAGCCGCGCACCGCCCGAACCTCACCGCCCGGCCCCAGCGCGTAGCTGCGGCCGGCCCAGCGCAGCCGCCGCCCCGGCGCGGCCAGCACCGCCAGCAGCGCGAAGGGCATGGCCCAAGGGGCGAGCCACGGCCCGAGCCAGTGCCCGGCTCCTGGTGCGCCCCTTGGCTCCGCCATTGGCGCCACCCCGCGGCGCCAGTGCAACCGCGCCTGTTGCGCCAACAGCGCCAGTGCCAGCGCCGGCCACCAGCCCAGCCAGACCGCCGCGGCACACCCCGCCACAGGTACCAGGCTGCCCGCCAGCGCGACCCACCAGAATGGCCGCGCCAGCAGCCACACCAGCCGGAACTGCCGCCGGGCAAAGGTAAAACCCTCGGTCAGCGGCCAATCGACCGGGCTGGGCAGGCGCACATCATAGGGCGCATGCACCACCAGCCCGGCCGCCCGCGCGGCCCGAGACACCGTCAGGTCGTCCGACAGCGCCTGGTCCCACAGCGCCGGCAGGTCCAGCCGGGCCAGCGCCGCCCGCTTCACCGCCATGGCGCCACCCCACACCAGGCTCAGCCGGTCCAGCCGCGGCAGGGTGGCGACGGCATGGTCCACCAGCGCCGCCAATTGCCCACCCAACCCAGGCCCGGGCAGCAGCCAGCGATAGCCGCTGGCCAGGTCCGCCCGCCCCGCCAGCACCGGCCGCAGCAGCCGGCGCAGCGTGTCCGGCGCCGGCAGGGTATCGGCATCCAGCGTCACCAGCACCGCGTCCTCCGGCCGCAGCAGCGGCAGCGCCGCCAGCAGGTTGTGCAGCTTCTGCGCCCGCCGCGTGGTCGGCCCCGCCAGCACCAGTGCGCGCCGCGCCGGCGCCTCGGCACAGAAGGCCGCCAGCATGGGAAAGGCCGGGTCGGCGGCATCCTCCACCGCGAACACCACATGCCAGTCCGGATAATCCTGCGCCGCCAGCGTCGCCAGGAAGCCGCCGGGGTCGCCACGTACCGGCACCAGAACGCCGACCGGGGGCTGCGCCAGCGCCGGCGGTCGCGCCATGTCCCGCAGCCGTTGGTACAACCGCACCAGCCACAGCCCGCCCAGCGCCTGCCCCAGCCAGGCCAGCACCAGCGCGCCGGCCAACCAGGTCACGGCGCCGCGTCCAGCCGCATCATCAAAGTCTCGCCGGGCCGCAGGGTCAGCCGGCACAGCGGCTGCACCTCCGCGCCGGGCGGCAGCACAGCGGTGAACTCCTGCGCCAGCGTGGCCAGGCAGATCACCACCTCGGCCAGCCCGAAGGCCGCCCCGGTGCAGACCCGCGGCCCCAGGCTGAACGGAATATAGGCATGGCGCGGCGGCGGCGGCGCTTCCGGCAGGAAGCGCGTGGGCACGAAGCTGTCCGGCTCGGACCAATACTTCCGGTGCCGATGCAGCAGCCACGGCGCCACCAGCACCAGCGCGCCCTTGCGCACGGGGTGCCCGGCCAGGGTGAAGTCGGCCTGCGCCTCCCGCCCCAGCAGCGGCACCGGCGGGTAGAGCCGCAGCGTCTCCTCCACCACCGCTCGGGTGAAGGGCAGCGCTGCCAGGTCGTCATGCCCGGCGGCGCGGCCTTGCAGCACCTCCCGCGCCTCCGCCCGCAGCCGCGCCGCCGCAGCGGGGTCCTGGCTCAACAGGTACCAGGCCCAGGCCAGGGTATTGGCGGTGGTCTCGTGCCCGGCCATGAACAGGGTCGCTGCCTCGTTGCGCAGGGCTTCCCGCGGCAGCGCACCGCCGCCGGGCAGCTTGGCCCGGCCCATGGCGCCGATCAGCGACTCCGCCTCCGCCCCGGCCAGCGCGCCGTCGATCAGCCGGTCCACCACGGCATGGATGCGCCGCACCTGCGCCCGCAACCGCCGCCGCCCCAGCCGCGGCCACCACGCGGGCAGGCCGAGCAGCGAGGGCAGGTCGGTCTGCCCGACCATGGCCTGGTAGGCGCTGAAGGCTTCCGTCACCTCGGTCCCGGCCTCAGCCCCCAGGGCGCGGCCGAACAGGGTGCGGCAGATGATCTCGGCGGCCAGCTGCGCCATCTCGGCCAGCACATCCACCGTCTCGCCCTGGCGCGCCCGCCAGGCCAACTGGCGTTCCGCCGCCACCTCGGTCATGACAGGCGTCAGCGCATCCAACCGAGAGACATGGGTGACCGCCTGCACCAGCCGCCGGCGTTCCTTCCAGACCAGGCCGTCGGAGATGAACAGCCCGTCGCCGATCAGCGGCTCCAGCGCGTGGCGCATCTGCGGCGACTTCCGCTCCAGCGCCGCCGGGTTCTGCACGAAGGCGGCCTGCACCGTCTCCGGGCTGTTGCAGACCACCAGGTCGCGCAGGAAGATCCGGGTGGTGAAGAACTCCGCCTCGAACTGGCCGGGGGTCCAGACCGCCAGCTGATTGGCGCGGAACCGCCGCAGCAGCTCCCGCAGCGGCAGCCGCCCGGTCGGCCGGTCCGGATAGGGCGGCGTGAAGCTCATGCCTCGCCCAGCACCACCTTGCCGATGACCTGGCCGCTTTCCACCCGGGCATGCGCGCGGGCCAGGTTGGCGGCGTTGAGCGGGCCGAAATGTTCTGTGAGCGTGGTGCGCACCGCGCCGGCATCCACCAGCTCCGCCACCGCGTTCAGCAAATGGTGCTGCGCCACCATGTCCGGCGTGCGGAACAGCGCCCGGGCGAACATCGCCTCCCACACCAGCCCGCCAGCCTTGGCCTTCAGCTTGTTGGTATCCAGTACCGGGGTCTGGTCGATGGCGCAGATCAGCCCGAAGGGTGCCAGGATCGCGCAGCTGGCGTCCCAGTGCCGCGCTGTCTGTGTGATGCTGAAGATGTAGGGCACGCTGAAGCCCAGCGCTTTTACCTGCGCCGGCAGGTCGCCAGCGTGGTCCAGCACGTGGTGGGCGCCCAGGCTCAGGCACCACTCCCGCGTTTCCGGCCGCGACGCGGTGGCCAGCACGGTCAGCCCGGTCAGTTGCCGCGCCAGCTGGATGGCCATGGAGCCGACGCCGCCGGCACCGCCGATCAGCAACACCGCCTCGCCCGGGCGGGGGTCCTTGTTGCGGGCGATCCGCAGCCGGTCGAACAGCGCCTCGCCTGCGGTCAGGCTGGTCAGCGGCAGCGCGGCGGCTTCCGCGAAGCCAAGCGTGGCCGGCTTGCGGCCGACGATCCGCTCATCCACCAGGTGCAGGTCGGCATTGCTGCCGGGGCGGGTGATCAGGCCGGCGTAGAACACCTCGTCGCCGGGGCGAAACAGCGTGCAATCCGGCCCGACTTCCCGCACCACGCCGGCGGCGTCAAAGCCGAGGATGCGGGGCTTGCCCTTGGGGTCGTTGGCCTGGCGCTGCTTGGTATCGACCGGGTTCACCGAAACCGCCCGCACCTCCACCAGCAGGTCGCGGCCCTCGGGCGCCGGGGGCGCCGGCAATTCCAGGTCGATGAAGGCCTCGGCGTGGTCGGCCGGGTGGCAGGTGGTATAGGCGACGGCATGCATGGGGCGGGGCTTCCTCTGATGGCGCGGACCTTGCCGCGTCCGGCCTGCTTTGCCCAGGCGGGCCGGGCGCGGAACGAAACCACCGGCGGAACCCCGCCGCGCGACAGGCTTTTGACAGCCCAGCGCCAGCCGCCCTATTTTGCACCGGGTTTTCGCAGGTGCGACGCGGCCCGGGTCAGGGCTGCCTCGCCTCCTTCTTCCCGGAGGCGCATCCGCGCTCCCGAAACACGGCAACAGAACGCAGGAAACGATGAAGCTGCTCGTGCCCGTCAAGCGGGTGGTGGACTACAACGTGAAGGTTCGCGTCAAGGCGGACGGCACGGGTGTGGAAACCGCGAACGTCAAGATGTCCATGAACCCGTTCGATGAGATCGGGGTCGAGGAAGCTGTGCGGCTCAAGGAAAAGGGCGTTGCGACGGAAATCGTCGCCGTGTCCTGCGGCCCGGCGGCCTGTGCGGAACAGATCCGCACCGCGCTGGCCATGGGTGCCGACCGCGGCATCCTGGTGGAGCACGACGGCGTGCTGGAACCGCTGGCCGTCGCCAAGCTGCTCCAGGCGCTGGTGGCCAAGGAAAGCCCGGATCTCGTCATCCTTGGCAAGCAGGCCATCGACGACGACATGAATGCAACCGGCCAGATGCTGGCGGCGCTGCTGGGCTGGGCCCAGGGCACCTATGCAAGCAAGATAGAAGCCGCCGAAGGCGGGCTGCTGGTGACACGCGAAGTCGATGGCGGGCTGGAGCGCATCCAGCTCAAGCTGCCGGCGATCGTGACGACCGACCTGCGCCTGAACGAGCCGCGCTACGCCTCGCTGCCGAACATCATGAAAGCCCGGAAAAAGCCGATCGAGAACGTCAAGCCGGCTGATCTCGGCGTGGACGTGACGCCGCGGCTGACCGTGCTGAAGGTGGCCGAGCCGCCGACGCGTCAGGCCGGCAAGAAGGTCGCCTCGGTGGCCGAGCTGGTGGACAAGCTGCGCAACGAAGCCAAGGTGATCTGAGATGGCCGTTATCGTTCTGGCGGACCACGACGGTTCCGCGGTGACGCAGCCGACCCGCAGCGCGGTGGCGGCGGCGATGAAGCTGGGTGACGTGACGGTGCTGGTGCTCGGCCCGCGCGCCGCGGCCGACAGCGCGGCGCAGGTGGCTGGCGTGGCCAAGGTGCTGCACAGCGACAACGCGCTGTATGCCAACAACCTGGCGGAGCCGGTTGCGGCGCTGCTGGTGGCGATGGCGCCGGGCTATTCGCATCTGCTCGCACCCGCCTCCGCAGCTGGCAAGAACGTCATGCCGCGCGTTGCCGCGCTGCTGGACGTGCAGGTGCTGTCCGACATCGCCGACGTGATCGACGCGGATACCTTCATCCGCCCGATCTATGCCGGCAATGCGCTGGCGACCGTGAAGACCTCCGACGCGAAGAAGGTCATCACCGTCCGCGCCGCCAGCTTCGACCCCGTGGCCGCCACCGGCGGCAGCGCGGTGGTCGAGGCAGCGCCGACCGGCGATGATCCGGGCCTCTCGGTGTTCAAGGGCAGCGAAATTGCGAAAAGCGAGCGGCCGGAACTGACGGCGGCGAAGATCGTCGTCTCCGGTGGCCGCGCGATGGGCAGCAGCGAGAACTTCCATCTGATCGAGACCGTCGCCGACAAGCTGGGCGCCGCCGTCGGTGCCTCGCGCGCCGCCGTCGATGCCGGCTATGCGCCGAACGATCACCAGGTGGGTCAGACCGGCAAGATCGTGGCGCCGGAACTGTACATCGCGGTCGGCATCTCGGGTGCCATTCAGCACCTGGCCGGCATGAAGGACAGCAAGGTCATCGTCGCCATCAACAAGGACGAGGAAGCGCCGATCTTCTCGGTGGCCGATTACGGCCTGGTGGGCGACCTGTTCAAGCTGATGCCGGAATTCGCGGCCGAGCTGGACAAGAAGTAGCACTGCCGGGGCGGCTTCGGGGCGAGGCGGGGCGGGTTGAGAAACCTGGCCCGACCAGCCGCTGGGCCCCCCCGCTTCGTTTGAACGCCGGGCGAGCACGGCACAGCGGCACCGGCCGCACGGGGATTCCACCAATGGCAATTCAAAAACTCGGCGTCATCGGCGCGGGCCTGATGGGCAATGGCATTGCGCATGTCGCGGCCGTCTCGGGCCTGGATGTCACCCTGGTGGACGTGAACGCCGCCGCGCTGGAAAAGGCGCTGGCCACCATCGGCAAAAACCTGGACCGCCAGGTTTCCCGTAGCCTGATTTCCGCCGACGACAAGCTGGCCGCGCTGGCCCGCATTTCCACCGCCACCGAGCAGGCGCCGCTGGCCGAGTGCGACATGGTGATCGAGGCCGCGACCGAGAAGGAAGCGGTGAAGATCGCCATCTTCAAGGCGCTCTGCCCGCTGCTGAAGCCGGACGCGATCCTGGCCAGCAACACCTCGTCCATCCCCATCACCCGCCTGGCCGCCGCCACCGACCGGCCGGGCCGCTTCATCGGCATGCACTTCTTCAACCCGGTGCCGATGATGAAGCTGGTGGAGATCATCCGCGGGCTGGCGACCGAGGATGCGACCTATGCCGCAGTCAAGGCGCTGGCCGAGCGCCTGGGCAAGGCGCCGGTGCTGGCGCAGGATTACCCCGGCTTCGTCGTCAACCGCATCCTCTGCCCCATGCTGAACGAGGCGATCTTCGCGCTGATGGAAGGCGTAGGCGATGTGCGCGCCATCGACGAGGGCATGAAGCTGGGCGCCAACCACCCGATGGGGCCGCTGGAGCTGTGCGACTTCGTCGGCTTGGACACGCTGTATGAGGTGATGAAGGTGCTGTACGACGGGTTGGGCGACCCCAAGTACCGCCCGTGCCCGTTGCTGGCGAAGTATGTCGAAGCCGGCTGGCTCGGCCGCAAGTCGGGCAAGGGTTTCTACGACTACAGCACCACGCCGCCGACGCCGACGCGCTGAGGCCACGCCACCCCCACGCACGAGCCCGCCGATGGACCAGCGCCGGATTGTGGAAGACCTCATGGCGCGCCAGCCAACCGAGGGGATCTTCGTGCTGGCTGATGACGATGGCACGCCGGTGGGCGACGTGACCGCCTTGGTGATGCAACTGCTGGTGGCCAATGGCGGCTGGGTTGAGCCGCACGCCGCCCGCGCTTCGCGCTTCCTCGGCGCCGGCAAGGCCGCCGCGCGCCAGGTGGGCGAGGAGTTGGACGCCGCCTACGGCCTGCCCGCCATGCAGGCGGTCTGCGAGATCATCGACGACCTGTTGCCCGATGCCGGGGAGGAACTGGAGGCCGCCTGGGCCGGGATTGGCGACTGGGAAGCCTGACGCCCCGCCGGCCCGCGACATCTACGACGATGGCACCACCCCGCCGACGCCACCGCGCTGAACGGCGTTAACCGGCCTTCTTGCCGAAATCCACCTTGTCGTTGTCGCCGGGGTGCGGCGGCTCGCCCGTCGTCACCGCCTTCAGGTAGCCGAAGGCGTGCACCAGGGTTGAGGACGGCGCGTCCCAATACTCCGCGCCCTCCATATCCACGCAGAGCAGCGCCACCTTCGGGTCCTCCGCGCCGCCCGGAAACCACACGCGCAGCGGCTCGCTCCAGAGCTCCTGCTGCTTCACCGCGTCATGCACCACGCGGGCGGTGCCGCTGATGGCAACGTAGTTCTGCCGGCGCGGGTCGGCATAGGTCAGCAGCACGCGCTCGTCTTCCTGCGCCTCATGCGCCACGCCGCTGTCGCTGCCGGTGAAGAACCACAGCTTGTCGTCACCTTCCTGCTTCACCGCGCGCATCGGCCGGCCACGATGCCGGCCTTCCGAATCCATCGTCACGAGCATCGCCACCTCGATATCCGCGATCATGTCGCGCACCTTGAGCTTGGCTTCGCTGTCGCTGCGGGTCTGCACCATGGGGCGTATCCTTTCGGGCCTGGGGCCGCGAGGCACGCCGGTCGGCGCCCTCGCGGTCGGTACGCCCAAAACGGCCTGCCCGGCCGGCGGTTGCCTATTCCAGCACGGCGATCTGTTTCCGCCCGATCAGCTCGAAGTCGATCTGCGCGCCCAGGCCCGGCCCGGTCGGCGCGTGGATCAGCCCCTGCGCGTCCGGCGCCAAATCCTGCACCAGGCCGTATTTGTGCGCGCCATCGGGCAGCAGCACCTCGAAGAAGGTGGTGTTGCGGATGGCGCAGCAGACATGCAGGTTGGCCACATTGTTCAGGCTGTTCCCACCATGGTGGACCTCGTAGTTCATGCGGAAGGCTTCCGCGAGATGCGCGGTCTTCATCAGCGTGGTGATGCCGCCCTTCACCGCCACGTCGCCGCGCAGGTAGTCGGTGGCCTGCAGCATGATCCAGGGCGCGTAGCTCTCCAGGCCGGTGCAGGGGTATTCCGTCGCCATGATCGGAATATCCAGCTTCTGCCGCAGCTTGACGTAGTTGGTGATGTCCTGGTCGTGCAGCGGGTCCTCGTACCACAGGAAGCCCAGGCGCTCGGCGGCGCGGCCAACCTTCATCGCCGCCGGGAAGTCATAGGCCCAGGTTGAATCCAGCATGATGTTGTAGTCGTCGCCGACCGACTTCCGCACGGCTTCGCAGACCTTGATGTCCAGCGGCGGGTGCTGCGGCGGGTGGATCTTGTAGCCGGCCCAGCCATTGGCCTTGAACTGCGCGGCTTCCTCGGCATAGGCCTCGACACTCGGCAGCCGGGCACTGCTGGCATAGGCGGGAATGCTGTGCCGCGTGGTGCCCAGCAGCCGATGAATCGGCATGCCCGCCGCCTTGCCCGCCAAGTCCCACAGCGCCACGTCGATGGCACCGATGGCGCGCGTGGTGACGATGCGCGACCACGGCCACAGCGCGGCGTTGATCGCCTCGCGGTCCAGCGCATCGCGGCCCATCAGCACCGGCTTCAGGAAGCGGATCAGCCCCGGCCCATCATTCACAGCCGTATGCATGGCGCTGCCCAAAAAAGCATGCCCCTCCAGCCCGCTCTCGGTGCCGATCCGCAGCAGGCCGAGCGCAGAGGAGCCTCCCTCCGACTTGGAGGAGGCGTGGTAGCTGGTGGGCGGAATGCCGTCCCACGCGAACAGCGTCAGCGAGACATGGGTGATCTTCATCGCGGGCGTTTCCTTGGTTTCCGCGCAGCTTCGCAAGCAGCCCCGACGCGTGCAACCTGCGGCGATGGACCGAACCCTGCTGCTGGCCGATATCGGCGGAACCAATGCCCGCTTCACCCTGCTGCGCGGCGGCGTCAGCAGGCCGGCGGCGGCAATGAGGCTGGACGACCACGCCAGCATCGAAGCCGCCATCGCGCATTACCTCGGCTCCCAGGCGCTGGCTGCGCCGCCGGATGGCGCGCTGCTGGCGGTGGCCGGGCCGGTGCAGGGCAACAGCGCGATGCTGACCAATCGCGGCTGGCAGGTCAGCGGCGCCGGCATCAGCGCCGCGCTGGGTATCCGGGCGGCGCGGGTGCTGAACGACTTCGAAGCCCTGGCCTGGTCGTTGCCGGCCCTCGCCTGCCCGGGCCTGCTGGCCATCGGCCCCACGCTGCCGGCCACGGCGGGCGCTCCCATGGCGGTGCTCGGCCCCGGCACCGGGCTTGGCGTCGGGGCCTTCCTGCCACCCAATCGGGTGCTGCCGGGGGAAGGTGGCCATGCCACGCTGGCCGCCGGCGATGCCGAGGAAGCCGCCATCCTGGCGGTGCTGCGGCGCCGCCACGGCCACGTCTCGGCCGAGCGCATCCTGTCCGGCCCTGGCCTGGTAGCGCTGCATGAAGCCTTGGCCGAGGTGCACGGCCAGCCCGCCCCCGGCCTGACCGCCGCCGAGATCACCGCCGGCGCCCCCGCCACGCTGGGGCTGTTCTGCGCCATGCTCGGCGGCTTCGCCGGCAATGTGGCGCTGACGCTTGGCGCGCGTGGCGGGGTCTTCCTCGGCGGTGGCATCCTGCCGCGCATCCCCGCCGCGCTGGCCGCCTCCGCCTTCCGTAGCCGATTCGAGGCCAAGGGGCGGCTGGCGCCGTACCTCGCCGCCATCCCGACCTGGCTGATCACCCGTCCGGATGCGGCGCTGGTCGGGCTGGCCCACCTGGCCGCCCAGGAATGACCCCACTTGCATGTTGAAAGCTTCTGGCTTTCACTATGCAAGTCATGCCGCCCCGCACCGATTTCGCCACCATGCGCTGTCCCGTCGCCCGCACCATGGCCGTGGTAGGGGAACGCTGGTCGATCCTGGTGCTGCGCGAAGCCTTCTACGGTGCCACGCGTTTTGACGAGTTCCAGCGCAACCTCGGCATTGCGCCGAACATCCTCAGCGCCCGGCTGCGCACGCTGACCCAGCATGGCGTGCTGGAAAAGCTGCCGGCGGGGCGGGGCAGGCGTGAGACCGCCGCGGCCGGCGCCGCGGAGCCCGACGGCGCAAGCGCCGCGGGGGGCTATGCCATCACCGAAAAGGGCCGCGATTTCTTCCCCGCCTTCCTGGCGCTGAAGCGCTGGGGCGACCGCTGGATGACCGATGAGCGCGGCCCGCTGATCCTGCTGGAGGAACGCGCCACCGGCCGCGAGGTCACCGCCCCGCCCGTCCTGGCCAGCAATGGCCAGCCCCTGACCCCAGACCAGGTCCGCGTTCGCCCCGGCCCCGGTGCCGGCACCGCGCTGCGGGCCCGCTTCTCACCCAAGGAAGACCAGGATGCCTGAAGGCACCGTCACCACCCTCGCCCCCACGCCTAGCCGGGCGGAACTGGCCCGCCGCATCCTGAAGCTGGCGGCGCCCACCACGGTCTCGGCCGCACTGCAATCCGCCTGCATGTTGGCGGAAACCTGGCTGGCGGCGCGCCAGGGCACCGCGGCGCTGGCCGGCTGGGCGGTGGTGCTGCCATTCTCGCTGTTGCTGGGCATGATGTCGGCCGGCGCCATGGGCGGGGGCGTCTCCTCCGCCGTCGCCCGCGCATTGGGGGGGCGCAAGCCGGAGGAAGCGTCCCAGCTGGTCCGCCATGCGCTGGTCATCGCGCTGGTCTTCGCGGTGCTGTTCATCATCCCCCTCGCCATCTTCCCGCATGCGGTGCTGGGCCTGGTCGGCGGGCCGGATGCCGCCAATGCCGCGGCGGCCTATGCCGCCTGGACCTTCGGCGCCGGCGCCATCCCGGCCTGGATCTCCAACGTGTTGGCCAGCGTGCTGCGCGGCGGCGGCAAGCATGCGCTGGCCAGCCGGGCGCTGATCATCGCCTGGCTATGCTATCCGGCCATGGCCTATGTGCTGATGGAACCACTGGGCATGGGGCTGGCCGGCTTGGGCCTGGCCTTCGCCCTGGCCATGACCGGCGGCGCCATCGCCATGTGGGTCACGGTGCTGCGCGGCGGTGCCGGCTTCGTGCCGGTGCTGCTGGGGCCGGTGCAGGTGGGGCTGTTCTGGAAGATCCTCTCGGTCGGCCTGGTCGCCTGCATGATGGCGACGATCTCCAACCTCACGACCATCCTGGTCACCGCGCAGATCAAGGCGCAGGGCGCTGCCGCCGTGGCCGCCTATGGCGTCTCCGCCCGGCTGGAGTTCCTGATGATCCCGCTGGCCTTCGGCGTCGGCGCGGCGCTGACCGCGCTGGTCGGCCGCGCCGTGGGCGCCGGAGACTGGCCCTTGGCACGCCGCACCGCCTGGGTCGGCACCTTCATGGCGCTGGGGGTGACGGTACCGGTGGCGCTGCTGGTGTCGGTCTTCCCCGCCGCCACCGCCAGCTTCTTCTCCCACGACCCCGCGGTGCAGGAGATTGCGACGCGCGCCTTGCGCATCGTCGGCCCGGCGATGCCGTTCTTCGGCGGTGGCATGGCGCTGTACTTCGCCTCTATCGGCGCGGCGCGGATGGGCCACCCGGTGATGGCCGGCTTCAGCCGCATCGCCATCGCGGTCGGCGGCGGCTGGTGGCTGTCCGAGGAAGCCGGGCTGGGGCTGGAGGGGCAGCTCATCGGCGTGGCGCTGGGCATCACCGCCTTCGGACTGATCAACGTGGCCGGCGTCCGGCCTGGCGTTTGGCGCAAACGGTAGGGGGCGGCCGCGTCCCGGGCGGCCTCGCCTCCCGGCGAGACCCGCCATCCTGGGTCAGGCCGGCGCGGTTGTCGGCGCCAGTGACCCCAGGCCTCGGCGCTGCCGCCAGCCCGGAGCAGGCCTCAATCCGGGGTGGCGCCGGTCGCCCGCACGATGGGCGCGAATTGCGCGATGCGCTGGTGGATCTCGGCGCCCAGCGTGGCGGGGTCGCTCGGCAGCGGCTCCATGCCGCGCTTGTTGTATTCGGCGATGATCTCCGGTTCGGTCAGCACCTGGCGCATCGCCGCGTTCAGCCGGGCGATCACGGCAGGCGGCGTGCCGCGCGGCGCCAGCCAGCCGTCCCAGTTCGGCACCTCGAAGCCAGCTACGCCCGCCTCCATCACCGTCGGCACGCCGGGCAGCAGCGCGCTGCGGGCGGCGGTGGCCACGGCCAGGGCGCGTATCCGCCCGGCCTCTATCAGCGACAGCACGGTTGGCACCGTGGAGAAGCTGAAGTCGATCTTGCCGGCCAGCACGTCATTGGCCAACGGCCCGCCGCCGCGATAGGGCACCGGCACCGTCTTCACCCCCGAGAGATGGTCGAACAGCACGGAGGACAGATGCCCCATGCTGCCGACGCCGCTATTGCCGGCGGAGAGCGTCTCCGGCTGAGCCTTTGCCGCTGCGATCAGCCGCGCCACGCTGTGCCAAGGACGGTCCATCGGCGCTACCAGCACGTAGAACACCGACATCAGGTGGGAGACCGGGGCGAAGTCGCGCTCCATGTCCACCGGCAGGCTGCGATACAGCGTCGGGTTCACCGCCAGCGTGCCGATATTGCCCTGGAACAGCGTGTAGCCGTCGGCTGGAGCGCGGGCCACGGTCTCGGCAGCGATGTTGCCGCCGGCGCCGCCTCTGTTCTCGATCAACACGTTCTGCCCCAGCAGCGCAGAGAGCCGCGGCACCACCAGCCGGGCGGCGATATCCGACGACCCACCGGGGGCGAAGGGGATGACGATGCGGATGGCGCGCTGCGGCCACTCCCCTTGCGCGCGGGCCACGGCCGGCAGCGCCAGCGCGGCCAGCAGGCCCCGGCGGGCGATCATTCCCCGGTAACCCCGGCGGCGCGGATGATGGCGGCGTAGCGGGCGATCTCGGCGACGACGAAGCGGCCGAATTCCTCGGGCGAGGACGGCGCCGGCTCCAGCGCATGATGGGCGAGCTTTTCCACGTTGCCAGGCTCCTCAAGCGCCAGGCGGCAGGCGCGGTTGAGTGCAGCAATTACCGGGCCAGGGGTGCCCTTGGGCGCGGCCAGCCCGTACCAGTTGTTGATGGCGTAGCCGGGCACCCCGGCCTCGGCCATGGTCGGCAGGTTGGGCATCAGGCGGCTGCGCTGTTCGGTCGGCACCGCAAGCGCCCGCAGCCGGCCGCTTTCCACATGCGGGATCACGGTGGCCGCGGTGGCGAAGGCGTAGTCGATCTTGCCGCTGATCAGGTCCGTGATCAGCTGGCCGCCGCCGCGATAGGGGATGTGCACCGCCTCGGTGCCCGAGAGATGGTCCAGCAGCGCCCCGGCCAGGTGCCCGGCGGCGCCGATACCGGCCGAGCCATAGCTGAGCCGCCCGGGCGCCGCCTTCAGCGCCGCCACCAGTTCCGCCACGGATTTGAATGGCCGGTCGGTCGGCGCTGCCAGCAGGTTGGTCACATTGACCAGCAGGCTGACCGGGCTGAAGTCGCGCACCGGATGGGCGCTGAGGTTGCGGAACAGCGTCGGGTTTACCGCCATGACGCCGACGGTGCCGAGCAGCAGCGTGTGGCCATCCGGCGGGCTGTGGGCGACGATATCGGCGGCCAGCACGCCGGCGCCGCCGGGGCGGTTGTCCAGCACCACGGGCTGGCCGAGTTCGGCCGAAAGCCGCGGCGTCAGCGTCCGCACCGCCGCATCGACCCCACCGCCGGCGACCACCGGAATGACGATGCGGATGGGGCGGGAGAACATCGGCTGGGCGATGGCGGGCGTGGCCAGCGGGGCGAGCAGCAGGGCGCGGCGAATGATCATGCCGCAGCCTACAGGGTACGGCGAAACCCGCGCCAGTGGCTGCGGGGGTTGCAAAACCTGGGTTCCAAGGGCCTTTCGGCCCTTGGTGGGGGAGTTTGAGGGGCAAAGCCCGCCCAAGGGGACTTATATCAAGCGCACGAAGGTTTCACCTTCGCGCGCTCTCAATCGCGTCGTGCATTGGCACGCTGACGCGTGACGCGGCATAAGCCGCGGCCGCCATTCGGCGGCTCGGCCCGCAAGCGGCGGGCCGCCGGTCGGAATTTCATCTGCTTCGTATTACGTCGCGATTCGCTTTTCCGCCCAGATCCAGGCCGCTAACCCCGGCAGGAACACCACCAGGTCGCGGATGCGCCGGGCGATGGCCAGCGCCGCGCCGGCTTCGGCCGGCAACCCGACCAGCAGGCCAAGGCCGAGGAACCCCGCCTCCTGCAGGCCCAGCGCGCCGGGCACGATGAAGGCGGCGCTGCTCAACGCCTGGATCAGCGCCTCGATGGCCAGCGCCGTCTCCGGCTCGACCGGATGGCCGAGGAAGTACAGTGCCAGCCAGATCTCCAGCGCGCCGGCCACCCAGCCGGCGAACTGCCAGCCGAAGCACAGGCCGATGGCGGTGCGGGACCGCCACAGCCGCCGCGCCATGCGGTCGATTTTCTGCGAATGGGCGGTGAAGGCGTGGAAGCGCCCGGCGGCCACCGCGTTCAAGGCGCCGGCGACGCGGGACAGCAGGTTGGCCCGCTGCGC
>CANBNK010000084.1 GCA_947371015.1 Acetobacteraceae bacterium
GGCGGCGATGATGTCGCCAGCCAGCTTGCTCGCAGCCAGCGCCGGCATCTCGGCCGACTTGACGATCACCTCGGTGAGAAACTTCTTCGACATTCACTGGCTCCTTACGATTCACTGCTGCATAGCCGAGGAAGATCGTCGTTGTCATCCCAAACAATCACGCCGCCCTCGCCCGCGGCGTCAGGCCGAAATGCATGGCGAGCGTGCCGAGCGTCCCGACCAGAATGCCCTGGCCCACAGGGCCGTGCATGGTGCGGCCGGCCCAGCCCTGACGCATCGACCATTCACGCACCGAGAACTCCAGGCCGACGACGAACCACGCGCAGGAGCCGCAGGGGCTTTCGTGGCCACCGAGCAGATCCAGCGCGGCAGCGACACGGCGCCTCGCCTCGACTTGCAGGGTCGAGAGCGTGTCGACGCGGCCGCCAGGAAGGCGCAGCACCTGCGACGTCGACATGCTGTCGAAGCAGGCGGCGCGGAACAGTCCGCGGAAGATTTCACCGGCTTCGTGCATCTCCGCGGTGATGGTGCCGTTAAGCAGCATCTGCCCGAGCGTGTCGACGGCGCGGCGGTGCTGCACCGGTGACCCCGTTTCCGGATCGGCTTCGCGGATCGGCCCCGAGAACCCACCATGCTGCAGGCGCCACTGGGTAGGCTTGGACAGGTCGTCCTGCTTTGGCTTCGAATTCTTTCGCTTACCGGTCATGGCTATTGCCTCCGTTACGCCGCCCCCAGCGGCGATTGGCTTCGTTGATGAGTGCTTGGCGCAGCCAGGGGTCGGCGATGTCATCGACCGAAAGCGCCGCCACGCCCTGCCGATGCCAGGCCGCGGCGCGCATGGCGTTCAGCTCGTTGTCGTTGCTCGCGCTTCGAATGCCGCGGTCCAGGCAGGAGCGTGGTGGTTGCGGGGTAGCGGGCAGCCTCATGCGCTGGCCCTCCTGGTGATGGGCGTGCGGGCGTGGGTGTCGCCGGTGTCGTGACCAAAGGGGATGTCGTCGCCCTTGGCCCAATCGAACTCGGCGCCGCGCGGTGTGAGGCGCAGCCGGGTATGCTGATTGGCTGGACCGCCTGAAGACATCCATCGGCGACGGCCAGCCCCGCCCAGATGGCGGGCGAACGCTTCTAGTGGTAGCGCAGTGCGGGGCCGGGCACGCGCCAGCGGTAGGCCAGGCACTCTACTTCGAAATCGACAAGCGCATCGAACGGGTGAGCGCCATCGACGCCGAAGTGCACGTGTTGCTCTTCGATCGGCTCCCAGCCTCGCCGCGCGCAGCCCTCGCGGCCCGCGGGACAGCTAGGCTCGCGTTCCGCGGTAAGGTGCAAGCGATTGATGCTCGGTCGGGTGCAGCCGAAATCAACACCGACTGGTTCGTGGACCGGGCATTCGCACTCCTCCGCGCTCCACGACCGTTCCGCCCCACGCTCAGTGCCGGGAAGCAGCAAGTGACGGTCGAGATCGAGCGTTCTCTGGTAGAGCAATTCGAGTACGACTTCGGCCCCCCTGACAAATGGGTCCCAGAGCTCGGGCCGGAAGAGCTCAGCGATGACGAGGAAGGAGAGCCCTGGAGCCTGGTGCTGGGCCTGATCCCGGAGCACGAGTCCGAAACCGTGGTGTCGCCGCGGCAGGAAGGCGCAGTGAAGCCGCAGACGCGGTTGCCGTTGCCGTTGCTGGAATACTCGCCGGACTCCGGATCCTACATCCTGCTGTCGCGCGGGCGGCGTCGGCGTGGCCGGTAGGCGTGCCGTGCCGCCCATCCGCCTGGCCGACCTGATTCAGATACAGCGACGTCCAGCCCCGCGCATAGCGCCGCTGCTGTCGGGGCCTGGATCGCGGATCGGTTACGCGAGGGGTATGCGCCGTCCGAGATCGGCATCCTGGTACGACCAGCCGCGCAGGTCGCCCGCGCGCGGGCGGCAATGAAGGCGGCCGGCGCCAAGGCGGTGGAGTTCGACGAGAAGGTTGAAGGTGCCGCGGGGGCGGTCTCGATCAGCCAAATGCAGCTGGCGAAGGGGCTGGAGTTTCGCGCAGTGGCGGTGATTGCATGCAATGAAGAGGTGCTGCCGTTGCAGGAGCACATCGGGGCTGTGACGGACGAGGCCGACATCGAAGAGGTCTATGAGACGGAGCGGCACGTGCTCTACGTCGCCTGCACCAGGGCGCGGGATTGGCTTTGGGTATCGGGGGTGACGCCCGAGTCAGAATTCCTGCGTGACGTACTTCGCTGAGGCGTAGCGTACCTCTGTTTCGAAAACTCGGTACGCTTTTCAGGCAAGTGCGATTCGAACCAGGCCGCTCCGTCGTCACGTCCAAGAGATTGAAATATAATAGTTTTTGAAAAGCGTACCAAATCGGCCAAGTCAACAGGTCCGGAGAGAATGGGCCGCCAGAGAGCCGAATTCGGGGGGCGTTCCGCCCCTGCCGGTCAACAGGTCCGGTGGCAAACCCTGGCCAAACCTGGGGTTTTCACGCCGCTTCTTGGCAGCGGAGAGCCTGACGTCGGCTAAAACTGGCGGAGAGGGTGGGATTCGAACCCACGGTCGGCTTGCACCGACTTCGGTTTTCGAGACCGACGCGATCGACCACTCTGCCACCTCTCCGCGGCGGGGCCGGGGCGCGGTATAAGGGCCAGCCGCGACGGGCGCAACCACCCCATACCAGCAATCGACACAAGGCGGCGGGCCGGCCGTTGACTCATCGGCCAAGGCGTCTGTATAAGCCGCGCCTCCCGTCCTCGCCCTGCGTGGCCGGCGGTCGTTTACGGCCGTATCAATATCCTGCCCGGGCGGCTGTCGTCCCGGCAAATACCTTGGCACCTATCTCTGGTGTGACCAGTCGGGACCGCACGATGACCTTCGCAGTGATCCGCACCGGCGGAAAGCAGTACCGGGTAACCCCGAACGCCGTGGTGACGGTGGAAAAGCTGGAAGCCGAAGCCGGCGGCACGGTTACCTTCAACGAGGTGCTGGCCCTTGGTATGGACGGCAACCTGACGCTTGGCGCGCCGATGGTGGCTGGCGCCCGCGTCACTGCCACCGTCCTGGAGCAGACCCGGGGCGACAAGGTGATCATCCTGAAGAAGCGCCGCCGCAAGAACAGTCGGCGCAAGCAGGGCCACCGCCAGCACATGACCGTGCTGCGCATCTCCGAAATCGCGGCGGCCTGAGAAGGAGCTGACAAATGGCACATAAAAAGGCAGGCGGTTCTTCCCGCAACGGGCGCGATAGCGCCGGCAAGCGACTCGGCGTGAAGCTGTTCGGCGGCCAAGTGGTTCGCGCCGGCAACATCATCGTCACCCAGCGCGGCACCAAGATGCTCGCCGGCGACAACGTCAGCATCGGCCGCACCCATTCGCTGCACGCCATGGTCGATGGCCATGTGAAGTTCCAGCGCAAGGCTGAAGGCCGCGTGCACGTCTCCGTGCTGCCTGTGATGGCCGCCGCTGCCGAATAAGCTTCGCCCCATCTCGGTGCGCTGCAGCGGGGGCCTTCTGGCCCCCGTTTCTGTTTTTAGGGTCCCACTCCCATGAAGTTCCTCGACGAAGCAAAGGTCTGGGTGAAGGCCGGCGACGGCGGTGACGGCGTCATCGCCTTCCGCCGCGAACGCTTCATTGAATATGGCGGCCCGGATGGCGGCAATGGCGGCAAGGGCGGTGATATCGTGGTCGAGGCCGTCGATGGCCTGAACACGTTGATCGACTACCGCTATGCCCAGCACTTCAAGGCGCGCAAGGGCGGCAATGGTTCGGGTTCGGACCGCAGCGGCGCCGGCAGCGACGACATTGTGCTGAAGGTACCCGCGGGCACGCAGATCTTCGCCGAGGACAAGGAGACGCTGTTGGCCGACCTGGATGCCGTCGGCAAGCGCGTACTCATCGCCGGTGGTGGCGATGGCGGCCATGGCAACGCCCATTTCAAGACCAGCACCAACCGCTCCCCCCGCCGCGCCGACCCGGGCTACCCCGGCGAGGAAAAGTGGCTCTGGCTGCGGCTGAAGCTGATCGCCGATGCCGGCCTGGTGGGGCTGCCCAATGCGGGTAAATCGACCTTCCTGGCGGCAGCCAGCGCGGCGCGGCCGAAGATCGCCGACTACCCCTTCACCACGCTGCATCCGCAGTTGGGCGTGGTCCGGCTGAACGCCACGGAAGAGTTCGTGCTGGCCGACATCCCTGGCCTGATCGAGGGCGCGCATGAGGGCGCCGGGCTGGGCGACCGCTTCCTCGGCCATATCGAACGCTGCGCGGTGCTGCTGCATTTGATCGACGGCACCCAGGCCGACCCGGCGGGCGCCTACCACACCGTGCGCGCGGAGCTGGAAGGCTATGGCGGCGGCCTGGTGGACAAGCCGGAGATCGTCGCGCTGAACAAGCTCGACTCGATGACGCCGCAGGGCAAGGCCAGCCGCATCAAGGCGCTGGAGCGCGCCTGTGGCGGGCCGGTGATGCTGATCTCCGGCGCCACTGGCGAGAACGTGCCGAAGGCGCTGCGCGCGCTGGCCGACGCGGTCTATGCCAAGCGGCGGCGCGACTGAGGGATCAGGCCGCGGCAGCCCGTCGCGGCTGCGGCAGGGCTTCCGCCGGCACCTCTACGATCGGCGCTTCTACTGCTGGCGCCACGGTCTCGGCCGGCCGTTCGCGCGGCGCGGCGAAGCCTTCGATGCCGCGCAGCCCCTCGGCGATCTCGCCCATGGTGGTCCAGGCGACGTCGTCGCCGTAGCGGTCCTCGATGTCGTGGAACAGCCGGTCCAGGTAGTTCATGTACAGCCGGTCCACGCCATCGAAGTGAGTATGCCCTGGCACCTGCTTGGTGATGTGCGCCTTGACCGAGAGGATGCCTCCGGCGTCCAGGATCTCGAAGGCGCGCTCCGCCGGGGATGTCGCCTGGAAGTTGGTCGGAAAGTGCAGTAGCCCCTCCGGCGTGCGCTGCGGGAAGACTAGGCTGCTGCCTTGCAGGCCGAAGCCCTCCGCCGTCATGGCGTCCCCATGGACCCGGGTGCGCAGGTCCCGGCCCGAGGTGACCCACTCAACCCCCAGCGCGGCGCAGGCCGCGCGGAGCGCTGGCGGCAGGTTCCAGCCCGGCGGCTGCAGCCCGCGGGAAAACCGCAGCCCGGCAGCGTCGAAGATGCCCATCGCCTCGCGCATGATCGCGGTACAGGTGGCGACATCCTGCTGCTGGAATTCCACCGCGATGCGCTTGCCCGGGTGGATGTGGTGCAGCCCGTGCAGGCCGATTTCGGTGCGTGGCAGGGCGTTCAGGAAGGCGACGAATTCCGGGAAGCGCCGCAGATCCATGCTGCCCTTGGGCAGGATCGGTGCCAGGTAGCAGCGGTCCCGCAGCCAGGGAATATGGCGCAGCGGGCTGCTCGGCACCGGCGAGACCTCGCGCCAATCCGGCGTCACGAACAGCGTCAGCCGCAGCTTCGGGTGCCGCGTCAGCAGCCAGAGCAGTCGGCCGAGTGCGCCGCGCTCAAGCTCACCGCCAGCCTCGAATGGGGCGTCGCGCTTACCGGGGAACACGTCGTCCACCGTCATCACCAACGCCGGGCGCGGCCGCGGCAGGAAGTTCCGGATGGGTGGGATGCTGCTGCGCTGCATGGCGGACCGTCGCTGCTGGAGTGCCGCCGGGGCGGTTCCGCAGTATCCGGCGTGTCGGTTAACGCCGGCTTGCAGCGCCGGCGACTACCCGCGCGGCGCCTGCATGGCGAAGACGGCGTTGGCGCGCGCCACATGCTTGCCGTCGGCGTACATCGCGCCCTCGGTGAAGCAGAGGTTGCGGCCCATGCGCGTTACCTTGGCCTGCATTTCCAGCCAGCAGCCCTCCATCGGCGGGCCCAGGTAGTCCACGGTCATGCTGACGGTGGCCAGCCGGGCGCGGTCCAGCCCGGCCTTCTCCCGCGCCACGGAAACCGCGTGCACCAGGCCCAGGTCCGCCAGGGTTGCGACCATGCCGCCATGCGCGGCGCCCATGCTGTTGATGTGGCGGTGCTCGATACGGATAGCCAGCGCGGTATAGGCCTCCGCCCGATGCGACCAGAACGGGCCGAGCGTCGTGGCGTAGGGGCCGCCATGGGTGGCCAGGACGAAGCCTGCGGGGGTCTCGGGGGGCAGAGGGTGGTCCATGCGGCGCTCTCGGGCTTGATGCGCCGCAGCATTGCCCTGGGCGCGAACAGCCGTCCAGGGCTTGCGGTACCTGCCCGATGCGGCATCATCGCGCTACCAAAGGGGAGAACGGCCATGGATGCTGCATCGTTGGATGCGGAAGTCGCCGCGCTTGTCGCCGCCGCGCGCGACGTGGACGCGCATTACGAGCCGATCCCGGAGCTGGCCTGGCCGGAAGGCGTCCGCATCGCGGTGAACTTCACGCTGGATTTCGACGCCATGCTGCTGCGCCGGCTGAAGGACGAGCCGCCGATGCAGCTGGCCAAGGGCGAGTTCGGCGGCCGCGTCGGCATCTGGCGCGCAGTGGAGCTGTTCAGCCGGCTCGGCGTGAAGGCGACGATCTTCACCGTCGGCCGCATCTGCGAACTGTACCCCGAGGCGCTGCGCAACGTGCTGGCCCAGGGCCACGAGATCGCCGACCACATGTGGGAACACCATGTGCCGAAGGACCCGGCCATGGAGGACGACCACTTCATGAAGACCATCGCCGCTTTCCGCGACACGCTGGGCCTGCGCGCGCTGGGCAGCCGCAGCCGTCATTCCAACCGGCTGCTGGTGCGGGAAGGCTACCTGTACAACTCACATGGCTCGGCCGCGCATGGGCCGCACTACCTGCATGACGGTGCCGGCAACTGCGTGCTGAACCTGCCCTTCCACTACGCCATCGACGACGCGATGTTCTATTCCGCCAACTGGCAGGGCAGCGAGCTGCTGGCCAACCGGTTCAGCGATACCGACCGGGTCGAGGAGATCTGGTGGGAGGGTTTCCTGCAGCAGTACCGCGTCGGCGGATACCTGAACGTCTGCCTGCATCCTTTCGTCAGCGGCCGGGCGCAGCGCATCGACATGCTGGAACGCCTGGTGCGCCGCATGCAGGCCATGCCCGGTGTGTGGATGCCGACCAGCGCCGATGTCGCCCGCCATGTACTGGCGACGCGGCCCTCCAAGCGCGCCAGCCGGTAAGGGGAGATACGACCATGCCGTGGAAGCAGAACTACACCATCTCCGACACCACCAGCCTGGCCGATGGCGCGCTGCGCTGGCCCGGCGGCGCGCAATGCTGCGTCAGCATCACCGTCGATCTCTCCCAGGCCAGCAGCCCTGCGGGCATTACGCCGGCTGACCTGAAGAACTCATGGTCGTATTTCGGCCTGAACGAGGGGCTGGACCTGCTGCTGGCGACCCTGAAGCAGTACGGGCTGCGCGCCACCTTCGCGGTGCCGGCCGTCATCGCCGCCTTCATGCCGGACCGCATCCGCGCCATCCAGGCGGCAGGGCATGAGATTGCCGCCGAGGGCCTGAAGCACGAGGACACCTCGAAGATGTCGCGCGAGGAGGAAGCCGCGCGGATCGAAAAGGCCGCGGCGATCCTGCAAGGCATCACCGGCCAGCGCCCGGCCGGCTGGTACTGCCTGCCGCGCCAGCGCGACGGCTTCGCCGTCGGCACCATCAGCCCCAATACGGTGGAGCTGCTGCGCCAGGCCGGCTTCGCCTACCTGGGCAATGGCCTGGCCGACGACATCCCCCACTATTGGGTGACGGACTTCGAAAAGCGCAGCGCGCTGCTGACCATGCCCTACTATTATCATTACGACGACCAGTGGTTCTGCATGTTCCCGCTGGAGGGCACCGGGCTGGAGCACCCGGACATGATGTTCCGCAACTGGGCCGCCGAGTTCCGTGCCCAGTACCGCCGCGGCCGGCAGTTCCACATGACGCTGCACCCCCAGCACATCGGCTGGTGCAGCCGCCTGGCCATGCTGGAGCAGTTTTGTGCGTTGATGCAGGGTTTTCCAGGGTTGTGGAACCCGACCAACGCCGAATTGGCGGCGCATTGGCAGGCAGCGCATCCGGCCGAAACCCAACTCCGGCTGGAGCCCAGCGTGTGGCAGGACCATCCTGGCAGCCTGAGCTGATCTTGCTGCATTGCAGCACATCCACAGCGCGTTGCAGGCCGTCGCGGCTTGCGGCAATGTCTTCCGGTTGAGGGCGGCCGTCGCCCCAGCCAGATGCTGAACTACCCACGCGAACGCCCTGAAGGGCGAAACTACCCGGAGGGAGCCTCTTGAAGCCGACCGATATCAGCGCGCCCTCCTATTTCCATAAGGTGGTCGACTGCCAATGGGCCTGCCCGGCGCATACGCCGGTGCCCGAATACATCAGGTTGATCTCGGCCGGGCGCTATACCGACGCCTATATGGTGAACTGGGAAAGCAACGTCTTCCCGGGCATCCTTGGCCGCACCTGCGACCGCCCCTGCGAGCCGGCCTGCCGGCGCGGGCGCGTCGAGGAGGAGCCGGTGGCGATCTGCCGGCTGAAGCGCGTGGCCGCCGACAACAAGGACGACGTGCTGGCACGGCTGACGCCGATTCCGGAGACGAAGAACGGCAAGCGCGTGGCGCTGATCGGCGCTGGCCCGGCCAGCCTGACCGTGGCGCGGGACCTGGCGCCGCTGGGATACGACGTGCATGTCTATGACGCCGAGGCCAAGGGCGGCGGCTTCATGTGGACGCAGATTCCGCGCTTCCGCCTGCCGGAGAGCGTGATCGACGAGGAAGTCGGCTACATCACCAACCGTGGCGGTGTGACGACGCACTACAACACCCGCATCGACAGCCTGAAGGGCCTGCTGGCCGAGGGCTATGACGCGGTCTTCGTCGGCTGCGGCGCCCCGCGCGGGCGCGAGTTGGATGTGCCGGGCCGGGCCGAGGCCGCCGCCAACATCCACCTCGGCATCGACTGGCTGGCCAGCGTCTCCTTCGAGCACACCACCAGCATCGGCAAGCGCGTCATCGTGCTGGGCGGCGGCAACACCGCGATGGATTGCTGCCGTAGTGCGCGCCGGCTGGGCGGTGAGAGCGTTACCGTCGTGGTGCGTTCCGGCTTCGAGGAAATGAAGGCTTCGCCATGGGAGAAGGAGGATGCGATGCATGAGGGCATCCCGATCCTGAACTTCCTGGTGCCGAAGCAGGTGCTGCACGACGCCGGCAAGCTGACCGGCATGGTGTTCGAGAAGGTGAAGGCCGAATACGACGCCAAGGGCCGCCGGCAGTTGGTGCCCTCCGGCGAGCCGGACGTGACCATCCCCTGCGACGACGTGCTGGTGGCGATTGGCCAGGAGAATTCCTTCCCCTGGATCGAGCGCGATATCGGCCTGGAGTTCGACCGCTGGGGCCTGCCGAAGCTGAACGAGAGCACGCTGCAAAGCACCGTGCCCAACGTGTTCTTCGGCGGTGATGCAGCCTTCGGGCCGAAGAACATCATCTGGGCGGTGGCGCATGGCCACGATGCGGCCATCAGCATCGACAAGTTCTGCCAGGGGCAGGACGTGGCCGACCGGCCGGATCCGCTCGTCAAAATGGCGTCCCAGAAGATGGGCATCCATGAGTGGAGCTACGACAACGACGTCTCGATCGACCTGCGCTTCAAGGTGCCGCACGCCGACCAGGCGGAAAGCCTGCGCAGCATCAAGGCCGAGGTCGAGCTGGGCTATGACCGCGAGCTGGCCTTCAAGGAAGCGCAGCGCTGCCTGAACTGCGACGTGCAGACGGTGTTCACCACCAGCCTGTGCATCGAATGCGATGCCTGCGTGGATATCTGCCCGACCGACAGCATCACTTTCACCGACAATGCGGAGGAGGATGCGCTGCGCGTGGCGCTGAAGGCGCCGGCGATCAACAAGCACCAGGACCTCTATGTCGCCGACGGGCTGAAGACCGGCCGGGTGATGGTGAAGGACGAGGATGTCTGCCTGCATTGCGGGCTGTGCGCCGAGCGTTGCCCGACCGGCGCCTGGGACATGCAGAAGTTCTTCCTCCAGACCGCCAAGACCACGAACGGGGTGACGGCATGCGCCAGCCGCTGAGTGCTATCAACGACTTCGTCGTCAAATTCGCCAACGTCAACGGCTCGGGCTCGGCCTCGGCCAACGGGTTGTTCGCGCGCTCCATCCTGCGCATGGGCATTCCCATCGCGGCGCGCAACATTTTCCCAAGCAACATCCAGGGCCTGCCCACCTGGTATGAGGTCCGCATTTCCGGCGAGGGGCATATGGGCCGGCGCGGCGGCGTGGACCTTATGGTGGCGATGAATCCGCAGACCTGGGACCGCGACGTCGCCGAGATCGATGCCGGCGGCTACCTGTTCTACGATTCGACCAAGCCGATGCCGAAGTCGAAGTTCCGCGACGACATCAACGTCATCGGCGTGCCGCTGACCGAGCTGTGCAACGCCGCCTATTCCGGCGCGCGCGAACGCCAGCTGTTCAAGAACATCATCTACCTCGGCGCGCTCTCCACGCTGCTGAGCATCGACCCCGCTGTGATCGAGCAGCTGCTGACCGAGCAGTACAAGGGCAAGGAGAAGCTGGCGAAGTCGAACCAGGACGCGTTCCACCTGGGCCGCGACTGGGCCGCGACCAACCTGCCGCCGATCGGCCTGAGGCTGGAAAAGGCCGACAAGGTCGGCAACCGCATCTACATCGAAGGCAATGCCGCGGCCGGCCTCGGCGCCGTGTACGGCGGCGCCACGGTCTGCGCCTGGTATCCCATCACGCCCAGCACCAGCTTGGCCGAGGGTTTCGAGAAATACGCCAAGCGCTTCCGCACCAACAAGGACGGGACGAAGAACTACGCCATCGTGCAGGCCGAGGATGAGCTGGCCAGCATCGGCATCGTCATCGGTGCCGGCTGGAACGGCGCGCGCGCCTTCACCGCCACCTCGGGCCCCGGCATCTCGCTGATGCAGGAGTTCGTGGGTCTTTCCTACTTCGCCGAAGTGCCGGCGGTGATCTTCGACGTGCAGCGCGCCGGGCCTTCCACCGGCATGCCGACGCGCACGCAGCAGAGCGACGTGCTGAGCGCCGCCTATGCCAGCCACGGCGACACCAAGCACCTGGTGCTGTTCCCGGAAGACCCGCGCGAGTGCTTCGAGTTCGGCGCCAGCGCCTTCGACATTGCCGACCGGTTCCAGAGCACGGTCTTCGTGCTGCTCGACCTCGATATCGGCATGAATGACTGGCTGTGCGAGCCCTTCGAGTGGGACGACAGCAAGCGCATGGACCGCGGCAAGGTGATGACCGCGGAGATGCTGGAATCTGGCCGTGAGTTCGGCCGCTACCTGGACGTGGACGGCGACGGCGTGCCGTTCCGCACCTACCCGGGCACCCATCCGAACAAGGGCGCCTTCTTCACCCGCGGTACCTCCCGCGACCGCTTTGCCAAGTACAGCGAAAGCGGCGCGGTCTATGTCGACAACATGGAACGGCTGCTGCGGAAGTTCGAAACCGCGAAGCAGTACGTGCCACATCCGGTGGAAAAGAAGGCCGCGCGGACCACGCCCTATGGCGTGATCTACTACGGCAGCTCCTCGGCGGCGATGCAGGAGGCGCTGGCGGCGCTGCAGGCGGACGGCATCCACCTGGACGCCATGCGCATCCGCGCCTTCCCGTTCCACGACGACATCACCCGCTTCATCGAAGCGCACGACACCGTCTTCATCGTGGAGCAGAACCGCGACGCGCAGCTGCGCACGCTGGTGATGAACGAGTGCAACATCGACCCGGCGAAGCTGGTGCCGGTGCTGCATTTCGACGGCACGCCCATCACCGCGCGGTTCATCCGCGATGCCATCGGCCGCAAGGCCACCTCGGTTGACGTCGTACCCCTGCGGAAGGCCGCGCCATGAGCTACCTGAAGCCTGCCCTCAAGCATCCCGGCCTGCCGAAGAATGCGCTCGGCTTCACCCGGCGCGACTATGAAGGCTCGATCTCCACGCTTTGCGCCGGCTGCGGGCATGACAGCATCAGCGCCGCCATCATCCAGGCGGTGTGGGAGTTGGGGATCGAGCCGCATCGCGTGGCCAAGGTCTCCGGCATCGGCTGTTCGTCGAAGACGCCGGACTACTTCCTCAGCTCGTCGCACGGCTTCAATTCCGTGCATGGCCGCATGCCCAGCGTGCTGACCGGCGCCAACCTGGCAAACCGAGACCTGATCTACCTCGGCGTATCCGGCGACGGCGACAGTGCCAGCATCGGCATCGGCCAGTTCGCCCACCTGATGCGGCGCGGCGTGAACATGAGCTACATCGTCGAGAATAACGGCGTCTATGGCCTGACCAAGGGCCAGTTCAGCGCCACGTCCGACAAGGGCAGCAAGGCCAAGAAGGGCGCCGTCAACAACGACGAGGCGATCGACCTGGTCGCCATGGCGCTGCAACTTGGCGCCACCTATGTCGGCCGCAGCTTTTCCGGTGACAAGGACCAGCTGGTGCCGCTGATCAAGGGCGCGCTGGCGCATCAGGGTGTGGCGCTGATCGACTGCATCAGCCCCTGCGTCGCCTTCAACAACCACGAAGGCAGCACGAAGAGCTACGACTACGTGCGCGAGCACAATGAGAGCGTGAACAAGCTGGACGTCATCCTCGGCCGCGCGCCAATCACCGCGCAATATGCGCCGGGCGACGTGACCGAGGTGACGCAGCACGACGGTTCCGTGCTGCGGCTGCGCAAGCTGCACGACGACTACGACCCGACCGACCGGGTGGCCGCGATGAACTACCTGGCGCGGCACAAGGCGATGGGCGAGATCGTCACCGGCCTGCTGTTCGTGGACCCGGAGCCGGAGGATATGCATGCTGGCCTCGGCACCGTGGCGACGCCGCTGAACCAGTTGGGCGACGACATCCTGGTGCCGGGCAGCGCCGCGCTGGAAAAGCTCAACGCCGCGCTGCGTTGAGCCAACTCTCCGGCATCAGTCCAGCCTGATGCCGGAGACCTCCACCAAATCCTTCCACACCGCGTCCTGCCGGCGGATGAAGTCGGTCAGCGCCGCCGGGCTTTCATCCGTGATGGCGCTGAAACCGAGCGGCAGCAACTTGTCGCGATAGGTCGCGGTACGCGCCGCCGCATGCACGGCCTGGTGCAGCTTCGCCACGGCATCGGGCGGCGAGCCGGCCGTGGCGGAGATGCAGTACCAGAACTCCATATCCATGTCGGAGCCGGGCGCCAGTTCGGCCATGCTGGGCACATTCTCGATGCCGGGCACGTAGTCGACGCGCTTTGCGCTGCCGACCGCGAGCGCACGCAGCCGGCCTTCGCGCACATGCGGCACGATGGCGGGCATGCCGTCGAAGATGAGATCGACATTGCCGGCCAGGCAGTCGTTCAGCGAGGGCGCCAGACCGCGATAGGGGATTTGGCTGATCTCGATGCCCGCGACCTTGCCGAGCTTGGCGATCGACAGGTTGCTGATGGTGCCCCAGCCGGAATTGCCCGCGCTGATCTTGCCCGGCGCTTCCTTCGCCGCCCCCACCAATGCTGCGAAATCCCGGTAGGGCCGGTCGGCGCGCGTCACCAGCAGCGTGGTGCCGACGGATACGCGGGAGATGTGCGCGAAGTCCCGCATGGTGTCGAACGGCATGACGCCGCGGTAGAGGTACTTGTTGGCGCAGAAGATCGTGGCGCCACCAAGAAACACCGTGTGGCCATCCGGCACAGCACGCGCCACGGCCTCGGCGGCGATGTTGCCGCCGGCACCGGGCCGATTTTCGATCACCACGGCCTGGCCAAGCAACGGCGCCATCTGCTCGCCGAGCAATCGCGCGGTGATATCAGCGGCGCCGCCGGGCGGAAACGGCACCACGATCTTGACCGACTTGTTCGGGAAGGACTGCGCCAGCGCCGGCGTGGCGAGGGCGCTCAGCAGCAGAGTGCGACGCTTCACTTTGAAGGTTCCTTGTGCAGGGCGACGGCGATGCCTTCCAGGCCGGGCACCGCGGGGTAGCGCTGCATCACTTCGGGGTCGTGGCCGGGGACCATGTGCTTCGGCGTGGGCGAAAGCTGGCGGAGCTTGTCGAAGCCTTCCAACATGCAGCCGATATGGAACGCCGTGGTGAAGGGGCGGTACGTCTCGCTGTTCTCATAGAAATGCGTGACGTCCGTCGCCAGCACCACGGTGCCGCGCGCGGTGTTGACAGTGACGCATTGCAGCCCGGCGCTGTGCCCGCCGCAGAAGTGCAGCTTGATGCCAGGTGCGATCTCGGCGTCGCCATTGTGGAAGACCACGCGCTCGGCGAAGTTCATCCGCACGATGCCGACGACGTCGTCGATCTCGAAGCTGTGGCGCAGCTTGGCGTACTTCATGTAGCGGCCGGTGGCGTATTGCATCTCCGGTTCCTGCAAATGGAACCGCGCCTTGGCGAATTTGTGGAAGCTGCCGACATGGTCGTAGTGCAGGTGGGAGATGATGACATCCTCCACCTCGTCGGGGTTGATGCCGAGCAGCGGCAGGCTCTCGATCGGGCAGCGCAGGTATTCGCGCTTGCGCTTCTTCGCCACCTCCGCTGTGAAGCCGGTATCGACGATCCACGCCTTGCCGCCGCCGACGATGGCCCAGACAAAATAGTCCATCGGCATCGGCGCGTCATGCGGGTCGCCGCCGATGAAGTGCTCGGCGCGCTTGGCGTCGCGGCGCGCGTATTTCAGCGCATAGACTTCGTATTCCATGGTCACAGCCTTTCGCTTGGCAGGCCGATGCCGAGCCCGGTCATCGACGCATCTCGCAGCACTGACAGAAAATCGCCGGGCAGGTTGGCGTCGCCCACCAGCGTATAGGGAACGCCGGCGGCTTCCACCGCGGGCAGCGCGTCGCGATTCGGCACCGCGCCGATGGCGGCGATGACGACATCAACCTCGGTGCGCTGGGCCTCGCCATCCACGCTGACATGCAGCGTGCGACCAAGCTGACGCTGCACGCGCACCTTGGTGTGGAAGCCGACGCCAGCCTCGCGCAGCCGGATCAGCAAATCCGTGCGGTTGTTGCGCGCCATCTGCGGCGCCAAGGTCGGCGCCGCCTCAAGCACGGTCATGCGGCAGCCGCGGGCCAGCAGTACGTCGGCAACTTCCAACCCAACGATGCCACCACCGATGATGGCGACGGCGGCGCCCTCAGGCACCAGCGACGGGTTGGCGATGACGTCCCAGGCCTGCATCGGCGCCGCGCCTTCAAGCGCCAGCGGGCGCGGGCGGGCGCCGGTGGCCACCACCACATGGTCGGGGCGGAAGTCGCGGATCGCGGCAGCATCGGCCTCAACGCCGCAGCGCAGCGTCACGCCCAGCGCCGTCGCCTGGTCGTAGCGATAGCTCCACACCGGGCGCACTTCTTCCTTGTCCGGCGCGGCGACGGCCAGGTGGATCTGCCCGCCGGGGCGTGCCGCCTTCTCCCACACCTCGACCACATGCCCGCGGGCCGCGGCCATGCGCGCGGCCTCGAACCCCGCGACGCCACCGCCGAGGACCAGCACGCGCTGCGGCCGCGCCACGTGATGCGTCGGCTCCGCCAACTCCTGCTCCTCGAACTCCGTGCCGAGCATCGGGTTGGTGACACACGCAACATCCTTCTCCAGCGTCAGCCGCTCAAAGCAGACATTGCAGGAAATGCAAGCGCGGATCGGCGTGGCGATCTCGCCGAAGGCCTTCTTCGGCCAATACGCATCCGCGGTCAGCGCGCGGCCAAGCGAGATGAAGTCGGCGCTGCCATTGGCCAGCACCACCTCGGCATCCTCGGGCGAGATGATGCGCCCGGCGATGATGGTGGGAATGCCGACCGCGGCCTTCACCGGGCGGGCGTGTTCCTCCAGCGTGCGCCGCGGCAGCGACGGCGGCTGGATGCAGAAGCGCGACAGCTCGGGGCTTTCATTGGTGCCGCCGGACAGGTCCAGCGCCGAGACGCCGGCGGCTTCAAGCATCTGCGCCAGCGCCACCACGTCGTCCATCGGGTAGCCGTCGGCGCAGTATTCGGTGCAGGAAATGCGGACCCATAACGGGAAATCCGGCAGCGCGTCCTTCAGGCGATGCACGGTCTCCAGCAGCAGCCGCGCGCGGTTTTCCACGCTGCCGCCATAGTTGTCCGTGCGCTTGTTGATGCGGCCGGTGAAGAACTGGTGGAACAGGTAGCCATTGGCGGCGTGCAGCTCCACCGCATCATAGCCGGCCTGCCACAGCCGCTTGGCGGAGCTGACGAAATCCTTCTGGATCTCCACGATCTCGGCGCGGTCCAGCGCGCGCACCTCATCGCCCGTGTTCGGGTTGCGCCAGGGCGAGGGGCCGACCGGTTCCATGTTCAACACCATGCGGCGCAGCAGCGCGCCGCGATGGTTCAGCTGGCCGATCGTCAGGCAGTCATGCCGCTTGATGCTGTCCACCAGCTTGGCCAGGCCGGGGATGAAGCGGTCGTGGTAGATCCACATGCTGTTGTTGTGCGCGCGGCCGCCGGCAGAAACCGCCATCGCTTCCGTCACGATGGCGGCAACACCGCCCTTGGCGCGCAGCTCGTAGTAGTGGCGGTCGCGCTCGGTGGACAGCCCGTCGCTGGAGCCGAAATTGGTACCCATCGGCGCCATGATCAGCCGGTTCTTCAGCCGCAGCGGGCCGATCTCACCAGGCTGCTGCAAAAGGCTCGCCACCATGCCGCGTCAGCCCTTGTCGGCGTCGAGGATTGCCTTGATGGCGGCGGGGTCGGCTTCCATCTTCACCCCGGCGCGCTCCACCTGCAGCAGCATCGGCACGCGGCTGTCGCGGTGGTCCCAACCACGGGCGCGGGCTTCGTTCATCTCCTCCAGCGTCAGGTTGCAGAAGCGCATGGGCACGCCCAGGTCGCGGCCCATCTGCACCGCCAGCGTGACATCCTTGTGCGCCAGCTTCAGCGCGAAGGCCGGCGGATCGTACTTCCCCACCAGGAACTGGTCCGCCACGCGGTCAAACGTGCGGCGACGGCCGAGCGCGCCCTGGCGCACCGCCTTCCACAAATCCACCGGGTCCATGCCGGCCTTGACGCCCATGGTGAAGACCTCGGCCATGGCGGTCTGCACCGCATAGCCCGCCATGTTGTGCACCAGCTTGGCCACCGTCGCCGTCCCTACCGGGCCGATATAGGCGGCCTGGTCGCCAATGGCGTCCAGCACCTTCTTGTGCTGGTCGAACACCGCCTTGTCGCCGCCGCACCAGATCGCCAGCTTGCCGCTCTTCGCACCAACCGGGCCGCCGGAGACGGGGGCGTCGAAGCCGAAGGCGCCCTTCTCGGCCAGCGCGGCATTCACCCGACGCATCAGCGCCTGGCTGTTGGTGCTGAGGTCGAAATACGCCATGCCCGCATGCGCGCCGGCGAGGATGCCGTTCTCGCCGAACACCACGCTCTCCACTTCCGGCGGGCCAGGCAGCGAGGTGAAGACGACGTCGCATTGCTCAGCGATGGCCTTGGGCGTGTCCGCCCATTCGGCGCCGGCATCCAGGTGGCCTTGCGCGGCCTCGCGCCGCACGTCGGTCACGACCAGCTTGTACTGCGACTTCTGCAGGTTGGCCGCCATGAAGGCACCCATGGTGCCCAGCCCGATGAACCCGATCTTCATGGCGCTCAGCCCTTCTTCGCGGCGTCTTGTTCTTCGAACACGTCCACGGCGACGTGGCTCGCGGTCATCGCCGCCGGCCAGCCCGCGTACATCGACAGGTGGGTGATGATCTCGGCGACTTCCTCACGCGAAAGGCCATTGCCAAGGCCGCGGCCGATATGGCTCTTCAACTGGTCTTCCCAGCCCAGCGCGACAAGCGCCGCGATGGTGACGATGCTGCGCTCACGCTTGGAGAGTTCCTTGCGCTCCCACACGTCGCCATAGACGTACTGGTGCGTCATCTCCACCAGCTTGGGGAAGTGCGGGTTGATGCGCTCGCGGCGGGCGGAGGGAGGGGCGGCCATGGTAAATCTCCTGCTGATACTGAGCTTCCCAGCAAGGGCAGGCACAGCCCTGCCGCACCCGCGACAGCTGCCACCACCTTGAACGACCCTCACTGTTCTTGTGCGCAATCCTAGGTCAGTCTGGCGTTGCCGCAAAGCGGCACGGCACAGTGTTTCGCAAAGCGGCATGGGGAAGGAAGCGGATGCACAATCGGCAGGTGTTGTACCGCCGCCGACCGGAAGGCCGGCTGACCGAGGATTGCTTCGCCATGGCGGAGGCCGCGGTGCCGGTGCCGGCCGCCGGCCAAGTGCTGCTGCGCAATCGCTTCCTCTCGATAGACCCGTACCAGCGGCGGATGATGCTGGGCGTGCAGGGCTACCCAACGGAGTTGCGCGAGGGCGGCGTGATGATCGGCCGCGGCGTCGCCGAAGTGGTGGCCAGCCGCGACGCCGCCTGGCGCGAGGGCGATGTCGCGCTCGGTGCTTTCGGCTGGCAGGACTACGCGCTGGCCACCGCTGGCGCGCTGCGCCGGCTGGATGCCACGGTGCAGCCGGCCTCCCTGCATCTCGGCCTGCTGGGCTCCTCCGGGGAGACCGCCTGGTACGGCCTGGTGCAACTCGGCCGGCCGCAGGCGGGGGAGACGGTGGTGGTCAGCGCTGCCGGCGGCGCGGTGGGCAGCGCGGTCGGTCAGATCGCCCGGCTACTGGGCTGCCGCGTCATCGGCATCGCCGGCGGGCCGGAGAAATGCGCCGAGGTGGTGCAGCGCTTCGGCTTCCACGCCTGCCTGGACCATCGCACGCCGGAGCTGACGGCGCGGCTGCGCGCGGCAGCACCGGCCGGCGTGGATGTGAACTTCGAGAATGTCGGTGGCGCGGTGCTGGATGCAGTGCTGCCGGTGCTGAACCCCGGCGCGCGCGTCGCGCTGTGCGGCATGGTGGCGCATTACAACGCAACGCAGCCCATCGCCTTCGGCAACCTGATGAAGCTGCTGGACCAATGCGTCACGCTGACCGGCTTCCGCATCGGCCATGTGGCGCCGGCGCTCCGGGAACAGGCGCGGGCGGACCTGCTGGGCTGGTGGCGCGACGGGTTTCTGCTGGCGCCGGAGACGGTGACGGAAGGTCTGGAGACGGCGCCAGCAGCGCTGATCGGCCTGCTGGAGGGTGGCAATATCGGCAAGCGCATCGTGCGCCTGCCCTGGGGGGAAGCGGCATGAAGCGTAGGACCATTCTCGCGGCATCGCTTCTGGCGGCTCCTGCGGTACGGGCGCAGGACCGGGCGATCCGACTAATCATCCCCTTCGCCCCCGGCGGTGCCGCCGACAACACCGCGCGCACCATCGCGCGGCATCTGCCGCCATTGCTGGGCGTGCCGGTGGTGGCGGAGAACCGGCCCGGCGGCAACGGCATGATCGGCGTCGACGCAGTGGCCAAGGCAGCGCCGGATGGCAAGACCATCGTGCTCAGTGCGCTGGGCGCGCTGGTGGTCAACCCGCACATCATGCGCACGCCCTATGATCCGCTTGCCGACCTGGCGCCGGTGACGCTGGCGGTGCGCAATCCGCTGGTGCTGGTGGCCAACGCCGCGCAACCGGCGAAGACCATGGCGGCGATGCTGGCCCTGGCCCGCACCAAGCCCGGCGAGCTTGCCGTGGGTTCGTCCGGCACCGGCAGCACCAACCACCTGGCGATCGAACTGCTGAACCTGATGGCCAATGTGCGCCTGACGCATGTGCCGTACCGCGGCGAAGGGCCGGCGATGACCGACCTGGTGGGCGGGCAGATCGCCATGGTGATGACGACCATCGTCGCCGCGCGCGGCCATATCGAGGGTGGCCGCGCCATCGTGCTGGCTACCGCCGCCAGCGCGCCGACGCCGATATTGCCCGGCGTGCCAACGATTGCGGAGACGGTTCCGGGCTACACCTCCGACGCCTGGCTGGGCGTACTGGCGCCGGCGCGCACGCCGCCGTCAGTGCTGGCGCGGCTGAACGGCGCCATCGGCGAGGTGCTGCGCCAGCCGGAGGTGGCGGCGCAGCTGCGCCAGCAGGGCAGCGACCCGGCGCCCGGCACTGCCGAGGAATTCGCCACCTACCTGCGCGCGGAATACGAGAAGTACGGCCGGCTGGTGCGTCAGGTGGATCTGAAGCCGGAGTAGCTAGAGTCTGTCAGGCGCAGCCAGAAGCGCCCGACAGACTCTAGCTCATGGTTTTCTCGTGTGATTCACGTCTTCGGCGATTCCGCCTGCGACGATCACACTCTAGCCCCGCAGCGTGGCGAGGACCTGGTCTTCCGCCACGGTGTCCCCCTCGGCCACGCTGATGCTGGCCACGACGCCGTCGCGCGGCGCCATCACCGGGATTTCCATCTTCATGGATTCCAGGATCATCACCGCCTCCTCCTCGGCCACCGGGTCACCCGGCGCCTTGAGGATCTTCCAGACATTGCCGCTGATCTCGGATTTTATCAGTTGGTCGGCCATGGCAGCGTTTCCCCTTATGGAAGTTCTTGCGCCAACCCGGTGTGGACCAGGCCGGCGCGAAAGGCGTCGCTGGCCAGCACACGCTGGATGAAGGCGATGTTGCACTTGATGCCCTGCACCTCGAAGCCCGCCAGCGCCTCGCTCAGCGCGGCGATGGCGCCGTCGCGCGTCGGCGCGTGGGCGACGACCTTGGCCAGCAGCGGGTCGTAATGCGGCGTCACCACCATGCCCTCGCGGTAGCCGGTCTCCACCCGCAGGCCAGCGCTCTCGGCCGGCGGGCGGAAGCGCTGCAGCGGCCCGGGCGAGGGCAGGAAGCGCACGGCGTCCTCGGCATAGACCCGCGCCTCGATGGCATGGCCCTGCGGCTTGATCTCGGTGGGCAGCACATCATCCAGCCGCGCGCCGGCCGCCAGGCGGATCATCGCGGCGACCAGATCCACGCCGGTCACCATCTCGGTCACCGCGTGTTCCACCTGCAGCCGGGTGTTCATCTCCAGGAAGCTGAACGCGCCATCGGCCCCGAGCAGCATCTCCACCGTGCCGATATTGTCGTAGCCGAGCTGCGCCAGAATCGCCGCGGCACGCTCCGCCATCGGCGTGGCATCGACGCCGGGCGCGGGACTTTCCTCGATCACCTTCTGGTGCCGGCGCTGCACGCTGCAATCGCGCTCGAACAGGTGGCGCACGTTGCCGTACTGGTCGCCCAGCATCTGGAACTCCACATGGCGCGGCCGCAGCACCAGCTTTTCCAGATAGACCTGGGCGCTGGCAAAACTACGTGTGGCCATGGCGCGGCTGCGTTCCACCGCGGCCAGCAGCGCGGCCTCGTCGGCCGCCGCCAGCATGCCGATGCCGCCACCGCCCGCTGCCGGCTTCACCAGTACCGGATAGCCGATGCGCGCCGCCTCGGCCGCGGCATCCGCGGCGCCAAGCAGGCCGGAGCCTGCCGTCATTGGCATGCCGTGCCTGGCCATCAGCGCGCGGGCGCTGGTCTTCTCGCCCATCGCCTCGATCCAGCGCGGCGATGGCCCGATGAAGCCCAGCCCCGCCGCCTGGACGCGCCGCGCGAAACCGGCATTCTCCGACAGGAAGCCGTAGCCGGGATGCACCGCATCGGCACCGGCCAGCGCCGCCACCTCCAGCAGTCGGTCCTGGTTCAGGTAGCTGTCGCGCGCCGGCGCCGGGCCGATGGCATGCGCCTCGTCAGCCTCGGCGACATAGCCGGCATCGGCATCGGCTTCCGAGAACACCGCCACGCTGCGCACGCCCAACAGGCGCAGCGCCCGGACCACCCGCGCCGCCACCGCACCGCGATTGGCGACGAGAACCTTGGCAAACATCAGCCCTCGGCGAGATAGGCGATTGCCGCCGCCACGCCGCCGGGGTTGTGCGGCATCTTGGCCACCTGCATCGCCAGTTCCACGGTGCTGAGCGTGCCGAGGATCATCGGCTCGTTCAAGTCGCCGAGGTGCCCGATGCGGAACACACGGCCGTTCAGCGGCCCCAACCCGCCACCCAGCGAGACGTTGTATTTGTTCAGCGCTACGGCACGCAGCGCGTTGGCGTCTTGGCCTTCCGGCACCAGCACGGCGGTCACGCTGTCCGAGAAGCGGTCGGCGTTCTGGCAGAACAGCTGCGGGCCGTTATTGCCGGACCAATGCCGCACGCAGCGGCGCACCGCCTCGGCCAGCCGGGCATGGCGGGCAAAGACGTTGTCCAGCCCCTCCTCCTCCAGCAGCAGCCGCAGCGATTCCTGCAAGCCGTAGAAATAGCTGGTCGGCACGGTGCCGACGAAGCTGCGGTGCCGGCGCGCGATCATCTGCGTCCAGCTGAGGTAGTGCTTGGGGAAGGTGCTGGTCGCATGCGCCGCCATGCCCTTGGCCGAGACACCGGTGAAGGACATGCCGGTCGGCAGCATCAGCCCCTTCTGGCTGCCGCCCACGGCGCAATCCACGCCCCATTCATCCATGCGGAAATCGAAGCTGCCGA
>CANBNK010000085.1 GCA_947371015.1 Acetobacteraceae bacterium
TCACCACGCTCTGGAACAGCAACTCGCCTCGGTGTTACAGGCCCAGGCGGACACGCTGGCCAGCCTGCAGCGCCGCACCACCGCCACGGTGGCGGAGGTGGAGCGCATCCTCTCGGAAGCAGGGCTGGATCCAGCCCGCATGCTGCCGCCGCCGCCCCCGCCGCCGCCCGGCGCACCGCCCGAACGTCCGCGCCGCGGGCGAGGTGGCCCCTTCGTGCCGGCGACCTTGACCCACGCCACGCCAGCCGGGCCCTTGACCCCGTTGCAGCAATCCACGCAGGGCATCGACCAGCAGGTGGAATGGCTGAAGCGCCTCTCCCGCCTGCTGGAGGCAACGCCGGTCTCGGTACCACTCGCCAGAGGCTACCAGGTGGAAAGCGGCTTCGGCCGCCGCTCGGACCCCATCCGCGGCCGCGCCGCGCAGCACACTGGCATCGACCTCTCAGACGATCACGGCACCCCCATCCACGCCACCGCGTCCGGCAGAGTCACGGTTGCCGGCTGGGAAGGGGGCTACGGCCGGTTAGTGGAGGTTGACCACGGCTTCGGCCTGCGCACCCGCTACGCGCATATGTCTTCCATCAGTGTAGAGGTGGATCAGCAGGTAAGCCGTTTCACACAGCTTGGACGCATGGGCTCCTCCGGCCGTAGCACCGGCACCCATCTGCACTATGAGGTGCTGCTGCATGGCCAGCATCTAGACCCCGCCCGCTTTATGCAGGGCACCTTCATCCCCGCTTCCACCTCCAGCCCAGGGAACGGCCACGGCCGTTGATGCCATGTTCGCCTCCAATAAGAAGCAGGATAGCAAGCCCGTGGCCAGCGGCGGCAACGCACGCTCCCGCGTGCCCTCCATCATCAGCGCCGACACCACGATAAGGGGGGAGTTACGCAGCACCGGGGAGTTGCACCTGGACGGCACTGTGGAAGGCGATGTCCATGCCGCCCGCCTGGTGATCGGGGAGACCGCTGTCATCAAAGGGAATGTCAGCGCCGATACGGTGCGCGTCTGCGGTAAGCTGGAAGGCAATATCATGGGCCGCGAGGTGGTACTTACCGCCACCGCCCGCATGACGGGCGACATCCACCATGAGGTGCTGACACTGGAGCCCGGCGCGCGCTTCGCTGGCTCTGTGCGCCACAACGAGGGCGGCAATGCCGCCCAGCCCGGCCCGGGGCCGCAGCGGAACTCTGACGCGGGCTTGGCCGCGCCGAAGGCCAGCGCCCTGGCCTAAGACGGTCCCGGCCGCCAGGCGGCAGCGCCTCAGGCGCTGTCGCGTCCTGCCAGCACCACGGGTTCCAGCAGCGCCTCGGCCTCGCGCTTCAACTTCAGGTAGCTGCGCATCGCCAGCGGCACCATGGCGGCATAGATAAAGCCGCCAGCGGCCAGCGCCATCCAGGGTTCGCTGACCAACAGCGCGATATAGGCTGCGGCGCCCAGCAGGAGCGGCAGGACATATTCCGCCGGCACCTTGAAGTTCTTGAAACTCCAGGTCGGGAGCGTGCTGACCATCAGCGCACCCACGGCGACGAGGAATGCCACAACCACTGTTTTATGCCGGACCAATTCCGCCAGCACCGGCAGGTCCCATTCGCGCAGCGCCAAGGACGCGAATAGCGGGAACAGCACCAAGCCAGCCCCTGCTGGCGCCGGCACCCCTGTGAAGAAGTTCTGCGAGTAGGCCGGCTTCGGCGCTTCCACGCCAAGGGTGAGCGGCCCCTCGACGATGCTGGCGTTGAAGCGCGCCAGCCGCAGCGCACTGCACACCGCAAACATCAGGCAGGGGGCAAAGCCCAGGCCGTGCATGTCATGCAACGTCCACATGTAAAGGATCAAAGCTGGCGCGACGCCAAAGCACAGGAAGTCTGAAAGGCTGTCGAATTCTGCCCCAAAGCGGCTGGTGGCCTTCAACAGCCGGGCCAGACGGCCGTCCAGGCCATCGATCACAGCCGCGACGACAATCAGCGCCGCCGCTTGATGCCAGAGCCCGTCAAGGGAAACCCGGATTGCAGTCAACCCGGCACAGAGGCCGAGCAGCGTCATCAAGTTCGGGATCAGCCGGTTGAAGCTCGGGCCTTTATAGCGCGGTCGCGTGCGTGGCCGGAACCGCCGCAGCCGACCGCGAAATCCGGCCTTGCCGGGCAACCGACCGGAACCGTTCACGCCTTGAGATCCGCCAGCACGGTCTCGCCACCGATCATGGTCTGGCCTTCCAACACCAGTGGCCGCACGCCTTCCGGCAAGTAGACGTCGGTTCGGCTGCCAAACCGGATGATGCCGAAGCGGTCTCCGGCGCGCAGCATGTCGCCTTCCTTGGCGTCACATAGGATGCGCCGCGCGATCAGGCCCGCGATCTGCACCACGGCAATATCACGACCATCAGCCAGGCGGATGGCCATGGCATTCCGCTCATTGTCCACGCTCGCCTTGTCCAGGCTGGCGTTGAGGAACGCACCGTGCCGATAGGCGACACGCGTAACCAGCCCGTCCACCGGGCTGCGGTTGACATGCACGTCCAGCACGGAAAGGAAGATAGCGATTCGCGTACGCGGAGCGGGCCCCAGGCCAAGCTCTTCCGGAGGCACTGCTGTCGTGACATGCACGACGCGGCCATCGGCTGGCGCGATGACAAGCCCCGTTCGGGATGGTGCCACCCTTTCAGGGTCCCGGAAGAAGTAGAGGCAGAAGGCGACGAACGCCAACCCCAGCCACAACAGCCAGTTGCCAACGAAAAGCGCCCCCACCAGCGCGGCAACGCCGCCACCGATGAGGAAAGGTTTGCCCGCCGGGTGGGGCGGCGCCAACACCATGGCGAGGCTACGGATCAGGGACATTGATCGTAGTTTATGGTCCTTTCACCATGGCTGGACAACCCTGGCGTCATCATGAACACCCTGACCCTCGGTCCCTTCGCCGTCGCCCCCGACGGAATCCTGCGCCCATTGGTCCCAGGGGCGCTGCCCGCTTTGCATTTCGCCTGGCGTGGTCGCGCCTGCGACGCTGAGTTGGACGGAAGTTCGTTGCGCCTTGCCAGCGCCGCGGCGCGCATTCCGTCAAGCGCCGAGCCAGGTGCGGACCGCAGCCGGGCCTTCTCCGAACTCGCTAACCTGCCGGCGCTGCTGCCACGTGGCTGGACGGTCAAGTTGCTGCCCGACCATCGAGTGCAGTTGAAAGCGGAATCGACGCTGGAAACCCCGCCAACCGCCACAAGCCTGATCGCCGCGATGGTGCGCTTTGCCTTGGCATTAGATCCTTACCTGGATCGGCTCGAGGAAGCCGGCGTCAGGTAGCAGACGATCGGCACCACGCTTACCAACCCTAGTTGGCCGCCGGCAACGCGAAGATCTGGCCGGGGTAGATGCGTGCGGGGTCACGTATCTGGTCGCGGTTGGCCTCATAAATCACCGTATATCGAACGCCCCGGCCATAGGCGAGGCGCGACAAGCGCCACAGGCTATGCCCCGGCTGGACGACCACCCGGCCATCCCGGAGTTGATCCTGCGAGACCACGTCGCGCTGGAAGGGGACTTCGACACGCGCAGATACCGCGCCGGCTGCCGAAATCTGGTCCGCCCTCAGCAGGTGGCGCCCCGGCCCAGGCTGCGCCGCCGGCGTAAGGGTCCACCGGCCAACCGCATCGGCCCGCGAGTCTCCCAGTAATGCATCGTCGACATACAGCCGCACCGTGCTGCCGGGCGTGGCGCCACCGGCGAAGCGCATGGCCCCGGCGTCGTCATAGTCAACCACATCCACCGAAAGGCGGCCCTGGTCAGCCGCAGCGAGCGGCGCCTGCAAGAGGCGCGGCGCAGCGTCTGTCGATGCTGGCGGCAGCAGCATCGCCATCGGACCAGGCTGAACCGAGGGCACGGCCTGGTCCGCCCTCGGCGCAGCGGAGCCGGCAGCCACGGCGGGACGTTCCGGCACCAGCAGCACAACGGTCTCCGCGCCTGGCACCGGATCCTGCCCAGGCAGCCGCGCACTGAGCGCCAATTCCCGGACCCCAGGCGCCAGCGGGTCGTTCGGCAGTATCACCCATTCGCCACGTGCGTCAGCGCGGGCGCGGCCCAATTCCCGGCCGCCTTCAGTCAACGTGACTTCAGCGTTCGGCTCGGCACGGCCAGCCGTAACCAGCGTACCCCGGGCACCGATCCGTGCCACGTCGAAGCGCGGCGGCCGCACGGCGGGGGCACTGGGTGCCACTGGCGCCGGTGAAGGCAGGACGGTCGGGGCAGAAGGTGCGGTTGTGGTGCCTGATGCCGTTCCCGCTGGAGGCATTGCATTTGGCGGCGGCGGGTTAATGGCCACATTGGCGCGCGGCCGCAGATCCGGGAAAGCCTCAGGCAGTAGCAGCCAAGCCGAGCCAATGGCTGCCAGCAGGATCAACCCGATGAGCGCGATGGCCCGCACGCTTTCGCCTCCGTCACGGACTCGGCCAGAATACCACCAAGTCTCCAGATCACTTTCCGCTCATTAGCGGTATATTCAAGAGCGCAACAGCGGCATCACGCCTCGGCGGCCGCGCTGCGCTGCACCATTTGAGCCGAAGGCAATGCCATGAACGAAACACTGCGTAAGGTGAAGGTCTGGGACGGTTGGCTACGGCTGTTCCACTGGTTGATCGTTGTGTTGGTCATTGCGCAATACGTCACCGCCGAACTCAGCCTGATGGAGTGGCATTTCCGCTTTGGCTACTTGGTGCTGGCGCTGCTGGTGTTCCGCCTGGGCTGGGGCCTGATGGGTAGCGAAACCGCGCGCTTCGCCCGCTTTCTGAAATCTCCGCTCGACGCCATTGCGCACCTCCGGCACCTGCGCCAGCGGGAGCCGGATATCGAGGTGGGGCACAACGCCGCTGGCGGCTGGATGGTGCTGCTGCTGCTGGCCCTGCTGCTGGGCCAAGTGGGCAGCGGGCTATTTGCCAACGAGGAACCCGGCGAGAGTTATGCTGCGCATGGCCCGTTCGCGTTGCGCGTGGCCGATTCGCTCAGCGCTTGGCTTACCGAGTGGCATGAATTGGGCTTCAACCTGCTGGTCATTGCCATCGCGCTGCATGTAACGGCGGTAGTGGCTTATGCCGTCCTGAAGCGGCAAGATTTGGTCCGGCCGATGATCACGGGTTTCAAGCGACTGCCCGCCAGCGTCCCGGCACCCAGGCTGGGTCATCCGCTCGTAGCGTTGGCGCTGCTGGCGCTTGGCTTAGCTTTGGTGTGGTGGCTCAGCATGCAGGCCGCTTGAGCCTAGTCAACGACACCACCGGCCAGGGTAGCCCGGCCGGTGGTGTATTGCTCAACGAGCGCGGTAGGTCCGGTGGCAGGCACCGCAGGTCGGTCCGACAGCCTTCCACGCTGCCTCAAAGGCCGCGCCATCGCCGCTTGCCGCGGCTGTGCGCAACGCCTGCAACTTGGCGACAGTTTCGGCCGAAGCACCGCTGAAGCCCACCGGGTCGGACCAGATGGTCGGAAGCGCCTTGGTCTCGCCACCACTCTCGGTTCCCGCCGGGAAGCGGGCCGGCAGCCCCTGGTAAAAGGTGATCATCTCCTCAAGGGTGCCCACGAATTGGGTGCCGGGCGCCCGGGCATCCGAAGCCGCCTTCATCGCGGTCATGTGCTCACCCATGCGCTTCAACCCCGCGCGGCGGGCAGCGATGACATCGCCCTGCGCCAGGGCCATTGTCGCTCCACCCATTGCCAACACGGCAAAGCCAGCGAGCCATATTTTCTTCATCCAAAGTCCCCCTCGACCATTTGACGCATTCATGCGACCGCAGGTCCGTTCGCCTGCCGGTCACATCACGTTACCTGATTGGCGAGATTTGCACGCAGGAGTTTCCATGCCGCACCCGCTCCGCTCCGTTGCCGTGTTCTGCGGCTCGCGTTTCGGCGCCAACCCGGCCCACACCGGCGCCGCCAGGGCGCTGGGCACCGGCTTGGCGCGGCAGGGCGTGAAGTTGGTCTATGGCGGCGGTGGCGTCGGCCTCATGGGCGAGGTTGCCAGCGCTGCCCTGGCCGCGGGGGGCGAAGTCCATGGCATCATTCCGGATTTCCTCCTGAATGCCGAACGCCCGCCTCCCAGCGGCATGGCGGCGCTGGAGGTAGTGCCGAGCATGCATGCCCGGAAAACCCGCATGTTTGAGCTGTCGGACGGCTTCATCGCCCTGTCCGGCGGCCTCGGTACGCTGGACGAGCTGTTGGAGATCCTGACCTGGCGGCAGTTGGGCCTCCACGACAAGCCGGTCGTGGCGCTCGACATCGCCGGCTGGGCGCAGCCCTTCGTGGCGCTGGTGGAAGCGATGATCATTCAGGGTTTCGTCGGCGAAAGCGGCCGCCGACTGTTCCAGGTGGCGTCAGACGTTCCGGCCTGCCTGGAACTGTTGCAGCACGCCCCGCTGCCGGACAGCGCCGCTCCCACGGCCCGGCTATAGTCGGTGAGCCGCTTCGCTCCCATCCTGGCCCGAGCGATCAGGCGCAAGGGCGGCCGGGCCGCGCTAGGGGCATTACTACCGCCGCCCCGCCCGCAAGCTGCCCTGGCTGCCCTGCCGGATGACCGCGTGTTGGCGGAAATGACCCGCCGCATCTTCTGCGCCGGCTTCGTCTGGCGCGTCATCGACCAGAAGTGGGACGGCTTTGAGGCCGCCTTTATGGATTTCCAGATCCCACCCCTGCTGTTCCAGCCGCCCGACTTCTGGGAAGCCCTGACGCGGGACAAGCGCATCGTTCGTCATGGCCAGAAGATCGGCGCCGTACGCGACAACGCCCGCTTCATCGCCGACATCGCGCAGGAACATGGCAGCTTCGGCGCCTTCCTGGCCGCCTGGCCGGCCGGGGACCAGGTTGGCCTGCTGGCGCTGCTGGGCAAACGCGGCGCGCGGCTGGGCGGTAGTACCGGGCAGTATCTGCTGCGCTTCCTCGGCTGGGACGCCTTCATTCTGTCGCGCGACGTCATCGCCTGCCTGCGCGACGCCGGCGTGGAGATGGCGGAGTACCCCACCAGCCAGCGCGACCTGAAGGCGATTCAGGCGCAGTTCAACGCCTGGGCGGCGGAAACCGGCCTGCCCCGCGCCCAGCTGTCGCGCATCTGCGCCTTCTCAGTCGGCGAGAACCTCGCGCTCCGCCCTGGCGACGAGGCGGGTGAGGACGACTGATTCACTGCTCCAGCGATTTCGCCCGCGCGGATCAGGCTCTAGACTGCCCCCAAGCCAACCCGAGGAAACCACCGCGATGCCGATCTACGCCCTGGGCGACAAGTCCCCGACGCTGCCGGAAGCCGACCGCTACTGGGTCGCCCCCAACGCCCAGGTCATCGGCGATGTGCGGCTGGGCCAGGATGTCGGCATCTGGTTCGGCGCGGTGCTGCGCGGCGACAACGACCCGATCACCATCGGCGCCCGCAGCAACGTGCAGGAAAACAGCGTCATCCATACCGACCACGGCCAGCCCTGCACCATCGGGGAAGGCTGCACCATCGGCCACAGCGTCACGCTGCATGGCTGCACCATCGGCGACGCCACGCTGATCGGCATGGGGGCCACGGTGCTGAACGGCGCCGTCATCGGCAAGCACTGCATCGTCGGCGCCAATGCGCTGGTGACCGAAAACAAGGTCTTCCCGGACTACTCGCTGATCGTCGGTAGCCCGGCCAAGGTGGTGCGCGAACTCCCGCCCGAGACCGCCGCCGCGCAGCAGCGCTCCTCGGAGGGTTACGTCCGCAACTGGCAGCGCTTCGCCCGCGACCTCAAGCGGCTGGACTGAGGCGGCTGGACTGAGTTGCGCCGCGGCGCTCTACTTCCGCCCAACCGGGAGAGAACGCCAATGCCGTCGCGTCGCGCCATGCTTGCGGGCCTTGCCGCCCTGCCCCCCTTGGCCCTTGGCCTGCCACGCGCCGCCCAAGCTGCCTGGCCGGACCGGCCGATCCGCGTGATCGTGCCCTTCGCCGCTGGCGGCAATACCGATGTCGTCACCCGCACCATCGCTCAGGCGATGCAAGAAACCATCGGCAAGCCCTTCGTCATCGAGAACCGCGCCGGCGGCGCCGGCAGCCTGGGCGCCGAGCTCGCCGCCCGCGCCCTGCCGGACGGCCATACACTGCTCGCCGGCTCGGGCGGTTCGCTGACCGCCAACCCGGTGCTGCAGGCCAACCTGAGCTACGACACCGAGCGCGACTTCGCCCCCATCGGCCTGGTTTCCCGCGTGCCGATCGTGCTCGTGGTGGCGCCTGGCTTCAGCGCGCGCAGCTGGACGGACTTCCTGGCCTTGGCCAAGGCTACCGCGGGCCAGCTCAACGTCGCCACCCCCGCCATCGGCACCACGGCGCATTTCGCGCTGGAGACTCTGAACCATCAGGTCGGCGCCCGACTGACCCATGTGCCCTACCGCGGCGGCGGCTCCATGGTGGCTGACTTGCTGGCCGGCAATTTCGACGCCGCCCTGCTGGAACTGACCACCGCCCTGCCGCTGCACCAGGAAGGCAAGGCCCGCATCCTGGCCGTCGCCTCGGAACAGCGGGTCACGCAGTTGCCGGCCATCGCCACCTTCATCGAGGGTGGGGTCGCCAACTTCACCAGCACCAGCTTCACCGCCCTGCTGGCGCCGCGCGGCGTGCCGGCAGAGGTCATCGCCAGCCTTCGCCTGGCGCTGCTGGCCGGCCTGGCGCTGCCGGCCGTGACGCAACGTCTGATCGGGCTGGGCTGCAACCCGGCCACGCCGGACGAAGCCTCCCCGGCCGGGCTGGCGGCCTACCTGAGGGATGAACTGGCGAAGTACCGCGAAGCCGCCCGCCTCGCCGGGCTGAAGCCGGGTTAGGCCGCCGCGCCAGCCGTTCACATGCGCCGGCCCATGCCACGCTGCGCCCTGACCTGCGAAGGAAGCTCCCCATGCGGCTGGACGGCGCCACCCGGCTGACCCTGATCCTCGGCGACCCCATCGCCCAAGTGAAATCCCCCGCCGGCATGACAGAGGCGTTCCACGCGCTCGGCAACAACGCCATGGTGGTGCCGGCGCATGTGGCGCCTGCAGACTTGGCCGGCTTCGTCGCCGCCGCCAGCCTGATGCAGAACCTGGATGGCCTCATTGTCACCATCCCGCACAAATTCGCCTGCTTCGGCCTTTGCGCCAGCACCAGTGCGCGGGCCAGAGCGCTCGGCGCAGTCAACACCCTCCGCCGCAATGCGGATGGCAGCTGGCATGGCGACATGTTCGACGGCGAGGGTTTTGTAAGTGCCGCCCGCGCCCGTGGCGGCAACCCCGCCGGGCGCCGCGCATTGCTGGTTGGCGCCGGCGGGGCGGGCTCGGCCATCGGGCTGGCGGTGCTGGAAGCCGGCGCCACCCACCTCGCCATCCACGACCCCGACACGGCGCGACGTGACGCACTGGTCGCACGCCTTGCCATGGCGCACCCCGGCTGTGTTTCCCCCGGCGCGCCGGACCCGGCGGGGTTCGGGCTGGTGCTGAACGCCTCGCCGCTTGGCATGCGGCAAGCCGACCCTTTCCCGGTGCCGCCTGACGCACTGTCCAGCGAGACCTTCGTCGGCTGCGTCATCACTGCCCCGGCGGTGCCGCGCTTCATCGCCGCCGCCCGCGCCCGCGGGTGCCCGACCAGCACGGGCATCGAGATGTACGCCGAGGTGCAGCAGCTCATGCTCGGCTTCCTGCTGCATGCGTGACCTGCTGGTCATCGGTGGCGGGGTCAATGGCTGCGGCATCGCCCGCGACGCCGCCGGCCGCGGCCTCTCGGTCACCCTGGTGGAACGCGGCGACCTGGCCAGCGCCACCTCCTCGGCCTCCTCCAAGCTGATCCACGGTGGGTTGCGCTACCTGGAGCAGTACGAGTTCCGCCTGGTGCGCGAAGCCCTGGCCGAGCGCGAGGTGCTGCTGCACATCGCGCCGCACATCGTCTGGCCGCTGCGCTTCGTGCTGCCGCACCGGCCCAGCATGCGGCCACGCTGGATGATCCGCGCCGGGCTGTTCCTGTACGACCACCTGGCCCGTCGCGTCTCCCTGCCCGGCGCTGCCACCTGGGACACCCAGGGCAGCCCGCTGCGGCCGGAGATCACCAGCGCCTTCGCCTATTCCGACTGCTGGGTGGAGGATAGCCGCCTGGTGGTCATGAACGCGAAGGACGCCGCCCGGCGCGGCGCCGAGATCCGCCCTGGCTGCGAATTCCTCGGCGCTGTCAGGGATGCAGAGGGCTGGACCGCCCGGCTCTCGGATGGCTCCACGCTACGCGCCAAGGCGCTGGTCAATGCCGCCGGCCCCTGGGTCATGCAAACCCTGGCCACCACCCAGGCCGCCCCGCCCGGCCGCATCCGCCTGGTGCGCGGCAGCCATATCGTGCTGCCCGCGCTCTACCAGGGCGACCACGCCTTCATCCTGCAGAACGACGACGGCCGCGTGGTCTTCGTGATCCCCTATGAGGGCCGCTTCAGCCTGGTCGGCACCACCGACGTGGTGCAGGAAACCACCGCCCCGGCGATCTGCACCGACGAGGAAGTGGCCTATCTCTGCGCCGCCGTCGGCCGCCAATTCCGCTTGGCGCCGCAGCCGGAGGAGGTGGTCTGGCGCTACTCCGGCGTCCGGCCCCTCTATGATGACGGCGCCGACAACCCCAGCGCCATCACCCGCGACTACGTGCTGAAGCTGGACCGCGACGGCGCGCCGCTGCTCAGCGTGTTCGGCGGCAAGATCACCACCTATCGCCGCCTGGCGGAGGAAGCGCTGGAACTGCTGGACGCGCCGCCAACCCCATGGACCGCAGACGCCCCGCTGCCAGGCGGCGACTTCCAGGGCGGGCTGCCAGCACTGGATGCCAGCCTGGCGGCGCGCCACCCCTGGCTGCCCGCGCCGCTCCGCGCACGCCTGGCCCGCGCCTATGGCACCGAGGCCAACGCCCTGCTCGGGGATGCGCAGGCAATGGCCGACCTTGGCCGGGAATATGGCGCTGGCCTGACCGACCGCGAACTGACCTGGTTGACGCACGAAGAATGGGCCCGCACAGCCGATGACGTGCTCTGGCGCCGCAGCAAGCTTGGCCTGCACATGACTCTGCAGCAGCGCGACGCCGTTGCCGCCGCCATGGGTTAATCCACCCGCGCCGGCTTGCGGCCCGGCGCCACCTCGTCCATTTGATGCGACGTGAACTCGGGGGGCCCGGCATGGACCAGCAGAAGATGAGCAAGGGCCAGAAGGCCTATGAGGAACGCCGCGCCGCCAAGGCCGGGGTCAGCCTGGACAAGTGGCTGTCGATGCGCGAACGCGAGAAGCGCGAGGAGGCCGCCGAAGCCGCCAAGGCCGCGGAAGCCGCCCGGGCCGACGCTGCGCCGGCCAAGCCGCCCGGTTTCTTCAAGCGCCTGCTGGAGCGCGCTCAGAAGCCTCTATAGGCGAACCCAGGCGGCAGGGCGCAGATGCCTCAGCGGGTAGGCTCGCCGGAGGCCGGATCTACGATGCCGCCTTGCCCGCCAGGGGGCTACAGAAGCCCACCAGCCGGAGCCGGCCGGGCGCGCTGATTGTACATGATGGCCGCACGCCGGTCGCGTTCCTCCTGGCTCAGCTTGGCGGGATCCTCGGAAAGTTCCGCACCAACGGCCAGGCCGCGCTGCACCGCCGGTCGTGCCGCGAGTTCATCGTGCCAGCGCTTGAAGTAGGGGAACTCAGCGATGTCCTGGCCCTGCAGCTTCCAGTTCACCGTCCAGGGGAAGCAGCACATATCGGCCACGCTGTATTCGTCGCCGGCCAGGTAACGGCGGTCGTACAGCCGGTTGTTCAGTACGCCGTAAAGCCGGTTGGCTTCATCCGTGAAGCGGCGCACCGCATAGCTCTGGTCGCCCTTGGTGTCCGCCAACCGGCGGAAGTGGCCACATTCCCCCAGCTTTGGCCCTTGGTTGGCCATCTGCCAGATTAGCCATTGCTGCACCTCCGCCTTCTTGCGTGCCGCCTGCGGCAGGAAGCGGCCGAGTTTACTGGCCACGTAGAGCAGGATCGCGCCGCTCTCGAAGACGCTGATCGGCAGTCCGCCATCGGCCGGCGCGTGGTCCACCAGCAGCGGCATACGGTGGTTGGGGTTCAGTGCCAGGAATTCCGGGGAGAACTGGTCACCCCGGCCGATGTTGCACGGCACGACCCGGTAGGCCGCGCCCAGCTCCTCCAGCAATATCGTGACCTTCTTGCCATTCGGCGTCGGCCAGTAGTGCAGGTCGAACATCGCGTTGCCTCCGGTTTGTTGTGCCGGCGCGGGCGTCGAGGCCCGCGCCGGCACAAAGGCTCGCTGCCGGCAGCGCCGGCGTCAACACCTATGCACCCAATCGGCGTCCGGCGGCCGCCGGGAGTTCCAGGCGTCAGGCGGCCGCAGGCCTGGGCGGCGGCGCGCTGGCAACCATGGCGGGATGAGCCAGCAGTCGCTTCAGGTAGGCCGCGACATTCGGCGCTGCGGCAATCGCTGCCGCACCCTCCGGCTGCATGTTGATGTAGGTGAGAATCGGCACCAGATCAGCATCCACCGCTGAAAACCCCATCGGCAGCGCGAACTCGCCGGCCAGGGCACCATCCAGCCAAGCCACCTGCTTCTGCAACGCCAGCACCGCCGGCGCCACCTGCTCCCGCGGTGCCTTGCCGAACATGATCGGCACGATGAACTGGCGCATGCAGACCTGGTCGATGGTGGTGTTGATCAGGCTCAGCCATTCCTCGGCCTTCGCCATCGCCACCGGCTCCTGCGGCAGGACCTTCGGGCCGGGGAAAACAGCGTCGATGTAGCCAATGATCGCCCGAGTCTCGAACAGCGTCACGTCACCGTGACGCATCGCCGGGATCTTGCCGAAGGGGTGAATCTTCGAGACCTCGGGGCTATGCGGCCGCGCCGGGTTGAGTGTGTAGGCCACCCCCTTCGCTTCGCAACAGGCGCGCACGGCCCAGACGAAGTTGCTGAACGGTACGCCAATGATTTCCAGTTCGGCCATGATGGCTCTCCCTTACGTGGTCGCGGCAGGCTAGCATGTGAAACAAATCGCGGGCTGGTACGAAATCGACCGGCAGGGCAGGCTTCCCTCATGAGTGGACGCTATTTCGAGTACCGCGCGCCGGCCGCGATTGCCGCCTACTTCCAGGCCGGCAACCCGCTAGCCAATACCGCGCCCAACTACAACCGCGCGCCCACGCAGGACGGCCTGGTGCTGCGCCGCCACCCCGAAACCGGCGCCCGCCACCTGGACCCGCTGCACTGGGGCCTGGTGCCGCGCTGGAGCAAGGACGCGACAGGCGGCACCCGCATGATCAACGCCCGCAGCGAGGGTATCACCGATCGCCCCGCCTTCCGCGAGGCTATCTGGAAGCGCCGCTTCATCGCCACCGCCGATGGTTTTTATGAGTGGCAGGTGCACGGCAAGTCCACGCAGCCCTTCGCAGTTGCCATGGCCAGCGGCGAGCCGATGCCGTTGGCCGCGCAGTGGGAAGGCTGGCGGGGGCCGGATGGGACGGTGCTGCGGACCTTCACCATCATCACCACAGTGGCAACGCCAACGCTGGCTCCGCTGCATGAACGCATGCCGGTGATTCTGCCCCGCGAGGCCTGGAGCGTCTGGCTGGCTGAGGATCCCGCGGACGAGGTGCTGATGCTGGCTATGCTGCGGCCCTTCGAAGGCGCCGGGCTGCGGGTTTGGCCGGTTGGACCACGCGTCGGCAAAGTCAGCGAGAAGGACGCCGCGCTGCTGGAACGCGACCCGCTGGCGGTGGTGCCAACTCGGTTGGATGACCCGCCGCCGGAGAACCTGCCTCAATCATCGCGGTGAACGCGCTCCATCTTCTCGTGGCGCTCTTGTGCCTCGATGCTCATGGTTGCGATCGGCCGAGCTTCCAACCGGCGCAAGCCGATGGGTTCCCCGGTTTCCTGACAGTAGCCGTAGCTGCCATCAGCTACACGTTCCAGTGCTTGGTCGATCTTCCCGACTAGCTTCCGGGCCCGGTCGCGCGTTCGAAGTTCCAGGGCGCGGTCGGTTTCCACGCTGGCGCGGTCGGTCAGGTCGCTTTCCGAAATCCCGCCGCTGGTGGAAAGGCTGGCCAGCGTGTCGCCGGCTTCGCGCACCAAGTCCTGGCGCCACTTCAGCAGCTTCTGGCGGAAGTACTCCAGCTGCTGCGGCCCCATGAACTCCTCGGCGTCCGAGGGACGGAAATCCGGCGGCAAGGTGCTCAGCATGTTGGACGACCCCTTGAACGGTGGGGCGGCTCCCGAACCTGCCGTCCCCCGAAGCGGGCGGACCATTAACACAAGCGGGACGCCCGCCAATAGGGGGGATGCCTCCAATTCCGCGCGGGCGAGCCGCTTTCACGCCTTGGACATGTTCAACCCCCGCGTCTGGCCAATTCAATGGCGGCGCGCAGGGTAATGGCCTCGACCACCTCGCGCAGCGCCGGGTCGGCGCCGGCCTCGCCTTGGGCCAGCGCGGCCAGGCGGGTGAGCCGCGCCGGGTCCGCCGTACCGCCCAGCATCTCCCTTTGCAGGCCAGCCAGGTCCTCCAGCAGCGAGTCGGCGCGGCGGCGGCCCTCTCGGTCGCGCTCGGCGTCTCCGTGGCCGGATTGCAGCGCGAGCAGGCCCAGCCCCGGTGCCGCCACCGCCGCGGCGCCATGCGCCTCCGCCGCGTTGCCAGCGGTGCCGGTGCCGCCCAGCGAGAAACCGCCCTTCCCTGGCCGCACCTTGCCCGCCGGTGTTGCCGCGCCCGGGCCCCCTACCCTGCCGATGCCTTGCATGACCTTCGCCCTTTTCTGCCGTCGCCCGGCACCATCGGCCGCTACCCGGCAAAGCCTGCCGCCTGAAACCCCCATCCAAGGCCGGGAAAGGCTGGCACACCGCTTGCCCTTGCTCCCTGCCAACCAGGATGGTCGGAGGCACAACGTGGCGCGCAGATATTGCTTCGGGGCTAAGATGGCCTTCGCCACGTTGTTCCTGGCCCTTGGCCTGGACGCGGCCGGCGCCCAGCCGGTCCGTATCAAGGACATCGCCGACTTCGAGGGCGTGCGCGACAACCAGCTTGTCGGGTACGGCTTGGTGGTCGGCCTGGCCGGCACCGGCGACAAGCTGCGGACCAGCGTGTTCACCCGGCAGACCCTGATCGGCATGCTGGAGCGGCTGGGTGTGAACACCCGCGACAACGCGGCGCAGTTGGATACCCGCAACGTCGCCGCCGTCATGGTGACCGCCAACCTGCCGGCCTTCTCCCACAATGGCAGCCGGGTGGATGTGGCCGTTTCCGCCCTGGGCGATGCCACCAACCTGCAAGGCGGTACCTTGCTGGTGACGCCGCTGCTCGGCGCCGATGGCGAGGTATATGCCGTGGCGCAGGGCGCCGTTGCCACCGGGGCCATCGCGGCGCGGGGTGCCGGGGCCAGCGTGCAGCGCGGGGTGCCCACGGCGGCGCGCATCGCCAATGGCGCGGTGGTGGAGCGCGACCTGCCCTTCTCCCTGGCTGGTCGGACCACGCTGCGGATTTCCCTGCGCAACCCGGACCTGACCACGGCCCGGCGCATGGCCGCGGCCATAAACACCGCTGTCCGCGCCGATGTGGCCCGGGCGACGGACCCGCGCACTGTTTCGCTGAACCTGGTGGGGCGGGACCCCGTCGGCTTCCTGACCGACATAGAACAACTGCGGGTGCAGCCGGACATGGCCGCCCGTGTGGTGATTGAGGAAGCGTCCGGCACCATTGTGATGGGCGCGGATGTGCGGGTTTCCACCGTGGCGATTGCGCAGGGCAACCTGACGATCCGGGTGACCGAGACGCCGCAGGTTTCCCAGCCCGGGGCGCTTTCCAACGGCAGCACCACCGTGGTGCCGCGGACCAACATTCAGATCGACGACCAGAACGAGCGGCGGATGGGCGTGCTGCAGCCGGGCGTGAGCTTGCAGGAACTGGTGCGCGGGCTGAATGCGCTGGGGGTGGGGCCGCGCGACCTGATCTCGATCCTCCAGACCATAAAGGCGGCCGGTGCGCTGCAAGCGGACATGGAACTGCGCTGATGAAGCCCGTGACCCTGCCCGCGCACGACACCGCGCTGGACCGTGCGACGCCAAAAATGCGCCAGGCGGCGCAGGCCTTCGAGGCGCAGGCCCTGGCGCAGTTGCTCGGGCCGATCTTCGCCACCGTCGATTCCAGCAAGACCGTCATGGGCGGCGGCGCCGGGGAAAGCACCTGGCAGCCGATGCTGGTGGACGCGATGGCCAAACGAATCGCCGGGGCCGGTGGCCTCGGCCTGGCGCAGCCGGTGCTGCGCGAGATGCTCCGCATGCAAGCCAATAGGGAAGCACAGCCATGATGATGGACAGCCTGATCGCCGCCGGCCTGCGCCTGGCCGAAGCGCTGCGCGCCGAAAACGAAGCCCTGGCCAGCCTGGACCTGGGCCGCGCCGCCAGCCTGGCGGACCACAAGATACAGGCGAGCGATGCCTTCGCGGCCGCCTTCGCCGCCGCAGTGAAGCTGGGCGCCAAGGCCGAAGGCCCCGCCCGCAAGACCACCGCCGAGCTGACCACCCGGCTGGAGTCGCTCGGCGCCGAGAATCGGCGGCTGCTGGAACGCGCCATCGGCATCCAGAGCCGGGTGATCGAGACCATCGCCGGCGCGGCCATTCCGCGCAGCGTGCCCAACGGGTACGGCGCGTATGGGCAACGCACCGTGCCGAAGCAGGCGCCGGCGCTGGCGTTGGCGCGTCGCGCCTGAGGCGCGCGGGTGTTGCTGGCCTGAGGCCAGGGGTTTTACCCCTGGACCCCACCAGGCGCCGGGCGCCTGGACCCCGGGTTCTCATGGTGGGGCCAGGTATTTGGGGATGTGGACGCGGCCGCCGATGAAGCGGTGCATCCATTTCAGCTCCCGCAGGGTGGTGCGGAGGCGCTTTTTCGGCTCCTCCAGCGCCCGGATGAACAGGTGGCGCATGACGGGAAGCCACTTTTTGGACAAATCCGGCTTGGGCAGCAGCCACCACGGGCCGGGCAAGGCGGAAAGCTGTCCTAGCCTCTGGGCCAGGACCAGGCCGGGCAGCTTGAGGATGCGGAGCGCGCGGCGGTAGCAGCGGCACACCCAGTGGTGCATGCGGCGGAGCATCAGCGGGCAGTCGGGGTGGGCCATGGCCTCCAGCAGGCGGGTCCAGACTCCGGCATGCGCCCAGCGGCGGAACTGGCGGGAGGCGGTGTCGGCCGGCCCCATTTCCGGCGGCAGGTTGCGCCAGGGGCCGTTGTGGCAGGCTACCCAGAAGATGGCGTCCAGCCGGGCGCGCAAATCGAAGATCGGGCGGCCCGGGCCGCGCTGGCCGGGGCGGGCCTCGAAGAACGGGCGGAGGACGGCGAACTCGCTGGGGGTGAGGTGGTCCCAGGGGCGGGTGGTGGCGTAGTGGGAGGGGTAGCCGGGGCGGGAGAGCATGGTTGGGGGCGCCTGGGGGATGGGGGCGCGTAGGTTAGTAGGATTTTATACCGATGTCGAGGTATATTGTCCTAAATTGCGCACAAAACGAAAGCTAGAGAAATCCGATACGTCTTAACAAATCTTTTCCTTTCTCGGTGATGGAGAGGCGATTGCTGGACCTCTGTGCGAATCCATGCTTAAAAAGATATTTATTCGACACAATATTTCGAACGATTTGCTCCCAAACCTCGCCATTTTTTCCGGCGATCTTTCTCTTATCCCCACTATTAAGCGGAAAATATGTTGGAACTTTGTTTTTTATATATGTAATTGTCACCGCACTGTCTTCTTGTGACATTATCTTAAGCGCAATTAATCGTGCCTCTCTCTCTAGAAGTCGGTCCTTTGGATTTCTAACTATCTGACCAAACGTAAAAGAATCTCCGCGCTTCCAAGCGAGTGCTCGCGTAGGCACTCTCAGAGATTGCATTGCAGCTTCGATTATCCGAGCGATCTCAGCTTCATCATCGATCACATCACTCGTGTAGAGCGTAACGGTCGAGACAGGATGCCCAGTGTAACTCCTGAGATCAAATTCAATATCATTCCCGATTCTAAACGTAACTGCCTCATAAGTATCTAGGTCGTCCTCACCGCTTCTGATCCGTGACGAAAACCAACGCAATGGTCGCCAAATAATTGCATGAGGCGCAACCACGTAGTCGGGCTCGTGGGGATAGATATTAACCATTTCTATACCTACCGTTGAAGGTTACGCACCGTGGCAGTGATACAGGCAAAGTCCTCTTCAAATTGCTTGCATAACCTCACTCCAGGAGTACGCGTGAGATACCATCTCACCTCAAGGGGCGACTGATTAGGAGTCGGCTGAACGGGCGTAACGAACTCCACACCCCGTCTATCATTCGGGATCGGTCCAGCATACGCCTGGACTGTCGGTTCCAGCCCGCCCCGCGGTGTACGCCCCCATATCTCGCCGCTAGCCTCTTGCGCCGCCGCAACTTCATCGGTCTGGGTCTTACTGGCTACTCTATGGAACGGGCCGTGACCACTCATGCCTGCGCGAACCCCCAATCCAATCTGATTTCGAGTCGAAATATAATCGATTGATTGTTGCAGGGAAGCCCGAACCGCGCGTTCTCTTTATCCTCGTAGCTTGCACATGGAATCCGCAGCCCACATCGCTTACATAACCTCTGCACTCCACAGGACCCACACCCGATGACCGAGCCCATGCTCAAGGTCCCGGCGGCCGAGGCGCAGCGGAACTTCGGCCTGTACCAGGACAAGGCACTGACCCAGCCCGTGGCGGTAACCCGCAACGGCCGCCCGCGCGTGGTGATGATCTCGGTGGAGGAATACGAGCGGCTGAAGCGGCGGGACCGCCAGGTGTTCCGCACCGAGGAGGCGCCGGACGCGCTGGCGGACGCCATCCTGGCCGCGCGCCCGCCGGAGGGTGCGGACAGCTTCGACCATGAGGTTGGCTAGGCTGCCGCTGCCCGCTGTCGGTGACCTGATCCGCTACGCCTATCTGTGGAGCCATGAGCACGACGCCGGCCGCGAGGAGGCGGTGAAGGATCGCCCGGCCGCCGTGGTGGCGCTGGTGCGGCGGGCCGAGGGGGATGACGAGGTGGTGGTGTTGCCGGTCACCTCGGTGCCGCCGACCGAGCCGGGGGCCGCGGTGCCGATTCCGCCCGCCACGCGCGCCAGGCTGGGCTTGCAGCCGGAACCCTGCTGGGTGGTGGTGACGGAGTTCAACCTGTTTGAATGGCCGGGGCCGGATTTGCGGCCGGTGGGGGCGGATGGCTCGGCGGTGTATGGCGCCTTGCCGGCGAAGCTGATGGCCGAGGTGCGGGCGGCCTTCGCGGCCTGGCGCGCGGCGCGGCGGCCGCGGCAGGTGCGGCGGACGGAGTAGCAGAAGGCTTTCACGGCCCTGCCCTTGGCGCTACATCCTCGTCACATCGTCACGAGGAAACTAGCAAAGATGCCCGCATACCGCTCTCGCACCACCACCCATGGCCGCAACATGGCCGGCGCCCGCGGGTTGTGGCGCGCCACCGGCATGAAGGATGGGGATTTCGGCAAGCCGATCATCGCGGTGGCCAACAGCTTCACCCAGTTCGTGCCCGGGCATGTTCACCTGAAGGACCTGGGCCAGCTGGTCGCCCGGCAGATCGAGGCCGCCGGCGGCGTGGCGAAGGAGTTCAACACCATTGCGGTGGATGACGGCATCGCCATGGGCCATGACGGCATGCTGTACAGCCTGCCGAGCCGGGAGCTGATTGCCGACAGCGTGGAGTACATGGTCAACGCGCATTGCGCGGATGCCATGGTCTGCATCAGCAATTGCGACAAGATCACGCCGGGCATGCTGATGGCGGCGATGCGGCTGAACATCCCCACCATCTTCGTCAGCGGTGGGCCGATGGAGGCCGGGACCGTTGACCTCAAGGGCGTGAAGCGGAAGGTCGACCTGATCGACGCCATGATCATGGCCGCCGACCCCAACATGACGGATGCCGAGGTTGAGACGGTGGAGCGGTCCGCCTGCCCGACCTGCGGGTCTTGCTCCGGCATGTTCACGGCGAACTCGATGAACTGCCTGACCGAGGCGCTGGGCCTGGCGCTGCCGGGCAATGGCACCATCGTGGCGACGCATGCGGACCGGAAGGGCCTATTCGAGGCCGCGGGGCGCAAGATCGTGGAGATCAGCAAGGCGTATTATGAGCGCGAGGATGCCAGCGTGTTGCCGCGCAACATCGCCAACTTGAAGTCGTTCGAGAATGCGATGACGCTGGATATCTCCATGGGCGGGTCTACCAACACCGTGCTGCACCTGCTGGCCGCGGCGCAGGAAGGCGGCGTGGACTTCACCATGGCGGATATCGACCGGCTGAGCCGCCGGGTGCCGGTGCTGTGCAAGGTGGCGCCGTCCATCATCAATGTGCATTGCGAGGATGTGCATCGGGCCGGTGGCATCATGGGCATTCTGGGGGAGCTGGACCGGGCGGGGCTGCTGGACACCAGCACCAGCCGGGTGGATGCGCCGACGCTGGGCGCGGCGTTGGGCGAGTGGGACCTGATGCGCGGGGCCGGTGAGGCGGTGCGGCACTTCTACAGCGCGGCGCCGGGTGGCGTGCCGACGCAGGTGGCGTTCAGCCAGGACAGCCGGTTCGAGGAGCTGGACACGGACCGCGATGCCGGCGTGATCCGGCGGAAGGACAAGGCGTTCAGCCAGGATGGCGGGCTGGCGGTGCTGTTCGGCAACCTGGCGCTGGAAGGCTGCATCGTGAAGACCGCGGGCGTGGATGAGAGCATCCTGAAGTTCAGCGGGCCGGCGCGGGTGTTCGAGAGCCAGGATTCTTCGGTGGCGGCGATTCTGGGCAAGAAGATCGTGGCCGGGGATATCGTGGTGGTGCGGTATGAGGGGCCGAGTGGCGGGCCGGGGATGCAGGAGATGCTGTATCCCACAAGCTATCTGAAGAGCGTTGGCCTCGGGAAGGCCTGTGCGCTGGTGACGGATGGGCGGTTCTCGGGCGGGTCTTCGGGGCTATGCATCGGGCATCTGTCGCCGGAGGCTTCCGAGGGTGGGCTGATCGGGCTGGTGGAGGATGGCGACATGATCGACATCGATATCCCGAACCGGACGATCAACCTGCGGGTGGCCGAGGACGTGATCGCGGCACGGCGGGCGGCGATGGAGGCGAAGGGCGAGGCGGCCTGGCTGCCGACGGAGAAGCGGACGCGGGTGGTGAGCACGGCGCTGCAGGCGTATGGCGCGATGGCGAAGAGCGCGGCCTATGGGGCGGTGCGGGATGTCAGCCGGCTGAAGCGCCGGCGGTAGGGGGCCGCGCCTGACCCCCTCCCCCGGGGGCCTCAGGCGGCGCGCGCTTCCGGTCCGGACACCATCTGGATCAGCGCTTCCGCGGTAGCGCGCGCGGCTGAGTTGTCGTCGAACAGCAGGGCCGCGGCGCCGTCATCGCTGCGGGCCACCGTGGCCTGCATCGGGGCCAGGCCCGCGACCAGCAGTTCCAGCGGGCTTCCCACCTGGAGACGGCGCGGACAGGCGCAGGCCGCGCCGACACGCGAGACATCCAGCAGGGAGATGTCGCAGTCCGGCTGCCCGGCCTGGCGCAGCAGGGCCTTCCTGCCATTGGCGGGCAGACGCTGGTAGCGTCGGCGTTCCGCTTGTTCCTCGGCCAGGGAGCCGAGGAAGCCATCGATTTCCTGCCGCAGATTGGCCACCTTGTCTTGCAGGTCGTTCGAAGCGTGCACGACCTCGTGGCCCGCCTTGGCGGTTTCGCGCGAGGCTTCGCAGACATCCTGCATCGCCTCGCTGGCCGCGGCGTTGAGCGAGGCCACGGTCTGCACGTTGCCGGCGATGTCCCGCGTCGCGGCGCCTTGCTGCTCGACCGCGGCGGCAATGGCGGTGGCAACCTCGGCAATGCGGTCGATGGCGGCGGACATCTGGCCCACGGCCGCCACCGCCTGCGTGGTCGAGCCGCGCATGGCGCCGATCTGGCTGGTGACCTCCTCAGTGGCGCGGGCGGTCTGCGCCGCCAGGGCCTTCACCTCGCTGGCGACAACAGCGAAGCCCTTGCCAGCCTCGCCGGCGCGGGCGGCTTC
>CANBNK010000086.1 GCA_947371015.1 Acetobacteraceae bacterium
GCGCGGCGGTGGGCGCATCATCACCATCAGCAGCGGCGTCGCCTTCAAGGGCAACCCGTACATGGCGCATTACGTCGCCAGCAAGGGCGCGATGGTTTCCCTGACGCGTGCGCTGGCGACGGAATTGGGCCGCCACAAGGTGCTGGTGAACAGCGTGGCGCCGGGCTTCACGCTGAGCGACGGCGTGCTGGCCAACCCGGTGCTGGTGGACGGCGTCAAGGAACCGTCGCTGCGCGGCCGCGTGCTGGCGCGCGACATGCTGCCGGCCGACCTGGTCGGCGCCGTCTGCTTCTTCGCCGGCCCGGACAGCGCCTTCATCACCGGCCAGACGCTGGTGGTGGATGGCGGGTCCTATTTCCATTGAGCGCGACATGACCGGTATCCCGACCGTCGATCTCTCGGCCGCGCGCAGCGGCGATGCCGCCGCGCGGCTGGCGACGGGGCGCGAGATTGACCGCATCTGCCGCGAGACCGGCTTCTTCAGCATCACTGGCCATGGCGTCGCCCTACCGTTGATGGCCGGGCTGCGCGACACCGCAAAGGATTTCTTCGCGCGTCCCTTGGCCGAGAAGCTGCGCGCGGTGCATCCAGTGCCCGGCACGCCGCGCGGCTACATCGCGCTGGGCGTCGAGGCGCTATCCTTTGGCAATGCGCTGGCGACTCCGCCCGACCTAAAGGAATACTACCACTTCGGCCGCGAGACCTGGCCAGCCGAGGCCTACTACACCAGTGCCGAGGGCCAGCGCTACTTCCGCCCCAACCTGTGGCCGACGGAACCCCAGGGCTTCGCAGCAGCAGCCGCCGCCTACTACGCGGCGATGGAAGCGTTGACGCTGGACATGATGCGGATCGCCGCCCTTGGCCTCGGCATCGACGAGCATTTCTTCGACGACAAGATCGGCCGCCACATCACTGCGATGCGGCTGAACCACTATCCCGAGCAGGCGACCCCGCCGGTGCCGGGCCAGTTGCGCGCCGGCACCCACACTGACTACGGGCTGCTGACCATTCTGAACGGCGAGGACGTGCCGGGCGGCCTGCAGGTGCAGACCCGTGGCGGTGACTGGCTGGACGTGACGACGAAGCCGGAGAGTTTCGTCATCAACATCGGCGACCTGCTGATGCGCTGGACCAATGACCGCTGGGTCTCCAACCCGCATCGCGTGGTCAACCCGCCGGAGGAGGCCGCGCGCACGCGCCGGCTCTCCATCGCCTTCTTCCACCACCCGAATTACGACGCGCTGATCGAATGCATCGCGCCCCCCGGTGAGGCCCGCTACACGCCGGTGCTGTCGGGTGCGTATCGCGACGAGAAGTATCGCCAAACCCGTCTCAGCCAACAGGAACAAGCCCGATGATCAACCGCCGTTCCCTGCTGCTCGCCAGCCTTGCCACGCCGGCGCTGGCAACGCGCGGCTTCGCCGCAGACCCGATCAAGATCGGCATGACCCAGCCGCTGACCGGCGCTGTCGCCGCCTCCGGCAACTACGTCGCCAATGGCGCCAAGATCGCGACAGAGGTGCTGAACCGCGCCGGCGGCGTGCTCGGCCGGCCGCTTGAGCTGATCCTGGAGGACAACAAGTCCAACCCGCGCGAGGCGGTCGCTTCGGTGGAAAAGCTGGTGCTGCGCGACCGCGTACCGGTGCTGATCGGCGCCTGGTCCAGCACCTTCACCCTGGCGATCATGCCGAAGCTGATCGAGTACAAGGTACCGATGATCGTCGAGACCTCCTCGGCGGCGCGCATCACCACCTCGGGCAATCCCTGGATCTTCCGCATCGCGCCGACCAGCGAGATGGAGGCCATCGCCTTCTCCGGCCTGCTGTCGAAGTTCACCCCGGCGATGAAGAAGGTGGACTTCCTCTCGGTCAACAACGACTTCGGCCGCGGTGCCGCGGAAAAGTTCACCGCCGCGCTGGCGGCCCGCGGCATCGCCATCGGCAAGACCGAGACGATGACGCCGGAAGCCACCGACCTGGCGGCGCAGCTGACCGCGCTGAAGCAGAGCGACAGCGACACTGTATTCGTCACCACCGGCGTGGAGCAGATGACGCTGGCGCTGCGCCAGGCGGTGGAACAGCGCCTGGGCAAGCGCATCGTCACCACGGGCGGCAGCTTCCCCGACCAGCTGCTGGCCAATCCGCTGCCGCCGGGCAATGACAGCTTCCACATCCTGTTCTACGCGCCGTGGTTCCCGGAACGCGCGCCCCACCCGGCGATTGCCCGCACCTACACCGAGGAGTGGAACAAGAAGGGCTGGGAGTTCGCCGGCCTGACCGAAGGTTTTCGGGGTTACGACGCCATGCTGACGGTGGTGGAGGCGATCAAGATCGCGGGCAAGCCGGATGCGGAAGCTATCCGTGCCGCGCTGTGGCAAGTAAAAATTCCCGGCGTCAACGGCGACATCAGCTTCGCCAAGGAAGGCCCGGCGGGTCAGGAGAGCGGGCAGAACCGGCCCAATGTCTCGATCCTGAAGCTGTCCGAAGGCAAGACCAGCCTGCTCTGATGGACCAGGCGCTTCAGCACCTCGTCAATGGCACGGTCCTCGGCGGCACCTATGCGCTGCTGGGGATCGGGCTGACGCTGATCTTCGGCGTCATGCGCGTGGTCAACTTCACCCATGGCGAGCTGTATGCGTTCGGCGCCTACATGACCTATGCCTTCGTCTCGCTGCTCGGCGTCAACTTCTTCGCCGCGTTGGCGCTGGCCACGCTGTGCGGCGTGGGCCTGGGCGCGCTGATCGAACTCGTCCTGCTGCGCAGCATGCGGAAGGCCGATATCGACAGCGTCATGCTGGTGATGATCGGCGCCTCCCTGGTGCTGCAGAATGGCGAGATGTGGGCCTGGGGCGGCGTCGCCAAGCTGGTGCCCAACCCGTTCAACGGCTCGCCGCTCGTGCTCGGCCCGGTCTCGGTGTTGCCGCTGCGGTTGTTCGTGCTGGCGGTCTCGGCAGCGCTGCTGCTGGGCTTCTGGCTGATGCTGGACCGCACCCGCGCCGGCGTGGCCATGCGCGCCACCTTCCAGGACCCGGAAACCGCGGCGCTGATGGGCGTGCGGATCGGCTGGGTGAATACCGCAACCTTCGCCATCGGCTCCGGCCTGGCCGCCGCTGCGGGCGCGCTGTTGGGGCCGGTGTTCATGGTCTCGCCGACCATGGGTGACCTGGTGGGGCTGAAGGCCTTCGCCATCGTCATCCTGGGCGGCCTCGGCAGCCTGCCCGGTGCCACCATCGGCGGCTTCGCGCTCGGCTTCGTCGAGGAATATGCCGGCGGCTATCTCTCCACGGAATACCGCGACGCCTTCGGCTTCCTGCTCATCATCCTGGTGCTGGCGTTGAAGCCGCAGGGGCTGGTGCCGGCGAAGGAGCGGATCGGGTGAAGCACTACGCGCCCTGGGTTTTCGTCCTCGTGCTGGCGCTGCTGCCGCTGGCCTTTCCGGACCCCTACATGCTGGCGGTGCTGACCTCGGCCGGCATCTTCATCATCGGCGCCATCAGCCTGAACCTGCTGCTGGGCTATACCGGGCAGCTCTCGCTCGGCCATGTCGCCTTCTTCGGCTTGGGCGCCTACACCAGCGCGCTGGTCTCGCTCGGCTTCGATATCGGCATCGGCTTCGGCCTGCGCATCACGTTGCAGCCGCAGCCGGTGTGGCTCGGCTTCATCGCCGCCATCGTGGTGGCCGGGGCCTTCGGCTGGCTGCTGGGGCGGTTGGCGTTCCGGGTGCGTGGCGCCTACTTCGTCATCATCACCATCTGCTTCGCGCAGGTGCTGCGCATGGTGGCGCTGAACTGGATCGAGCTGACGCAAGGCCCGATGGCGCTGATCTCGATCCCGCCCTTTTCGCTATGGCTGCCGGGCCAGGGCGTGGTGCCGCTGTACAGCAAGGCGCAGAACTATTGGCTGGTGCTGGGCGTCGCCGTGCTGGCCTTCATCGTGGTGCGGCAACTGGTGGAATCGCGCATCGGCCGGGCGCTGGTGGCGCTGCGGGCCAATGAGTCGCTGGCGCGCTCGGTCGGCATCCGCGTCACGCACTACCTGGTCATCGCTGCCGTCGTCTCGGCCGGCATCGCCGGCGCCGCGGGCAGCCTGTTCGCGCACTACATCCGCATCATCGACCCCGACGTGTTCCTGTTCATCTACACCGTCACCATGGTCATCATGGTTATCACCGGCGGCAAGGGCACGCTGTGGGGGCCGGTGGTCGGCGGGCTGATCTTCGGCCTGGTGCCGGACCTGCTGCGCGGCCACGCCCGGCCAGAGGCACAGTGGGTGCTGTATGGCGTCGCCATGATCCTGTTCGTGATGTTCCTGCCGCGCGGCATCGTGCCGGCGCTGGCCAGCCTGAAGCGGCGCGCATGACCGGCCTGCTGCAAGTGGAGGGGCTGGCCGTGCATATCGGCGGCCTGGTCGCCATCGCCGATGCCAGCTTCACCGTGCCGGAAGGCCAGGTGGTCAGCCTGATCGGCCCGAATGGCGCCGGCAAGACCACCGCCTTCAACGTCATCACCGGCTATATGCGGCCAACCAAGGGGCGCATCCTGTTCGACGGCGCCGACATCACCGGCCTGGCGCCCGACCGCATCGCCGAACGCGGCATCGTCCGCAGCTTCCAGCGCACCAGCGTTTTTACGGGTTGCACGGTGCTGGAGAACGCCTTGATGGCGCTGCATCGCCGCGGCAGTGCGGGGTTGCTCGGGGCGCTGTTCCGCCTGCCTTCGGCGAAGCGGGAGGAAGCGCGGCTGCTGGCCGAGGCCTGGGCCATGCTGGAGTTCACCGGCCTGGCGGAGCGCGCCGACACCGCCGCCGAAGTGCTGGCCTATGGCGAGCAGCGTCGCCTCGGCATCGCCCTGGCCGCCATCGCCAGCCCGCGCCTGCTGCTGCTGGACGAACCGGCCGCCGGGCTCAACCCGTCCGAGACCGCCGCCTGCATGGCGCTGATCCGGCAACTGCGCGACCGCGGCGCCACCATTCTGCTGGTGGAACACGACATGCCGATGGTGATGCAGATGTCGGATACCATCGTGGTGTTGAATCAGGGCCGCATCATCGCGTCGGGCGCACCGGCCGACATCCGCGCCAATCCGGAAGTGATCCGCGCCTATCTCGGCAGCGGCGAGTGGCAGGAAGCCGCGCATGCTGAAGCTTGAGGGCGTCGTCGCCGGCTATGGCCGCACGCCGGCGCTGGGCGGCATTGCGCTGGACGTGCAGGAAGGCGAACTGATCAGCCTGATCGGCGCCAATGGCGCGGGCAAGTCAACAACTCTCAAAACCATCAGCGGATTGCTGCGGCCGAGTGCCGGCAGCATCCGCTTCGAGGGCGCCGAGATCGGCGGGCTGTCCCCGCGCGAAATCCTCTCGCGCGGCATCGCCCATTGCCCGGAAGGCCGCCGCGTCTTCCCGCATCTCAGCGTGCGGGAGAACCTGGAGATGGGCGCGCTACTGCGGCGCGACCGCACGGCCGTGGCCGACGACCTGGACGCGATGTGCCACCGCTTCCCCCGGCTGCGCGAACGCCTGGCTCAGGCCGCCGGCACGCTCTCGGGCGGGGAGCAGCAGATGCTGGCGATCGCCCGCGCGCTGATGTCACGCCCGCGCCTGCTGATGTTCGACGAACCCTCGCTCGGCCTCGCCCCCAGCCTGGTCGAGCAGGTGTTCCTGATCGTGCAGGAGATCCGCGCCAAGGGCACCACGGTGCTGATGGTGGAACAGAACGCCATGGCGGCCCTGCGCCTGGCGGACCGCGCCTTCCTGCTGGAGACCGGCCATGTGGTCCGCAGCGGCACGGGTGCCGAGCTGCTGGCCAGCCCGGATGTGCGCGCGGCCTATCTCGGCGGCGCCTGACCCGCACCGGCGGCGATGACGGCTTCCAGTTGCATGGCTTGGCGCAGCAGGGCCTTGGCCTCGGCCTCCAGGCTCAGCTGCGCCGCCAGCATGCGGCAGAGCTGCGCCTCCTGGGCCAGGTTGGCGATAGCCCGATGGCTGGCGAAGCGGTCCATGTTCGGTGATCCCCTGGAGGCATCGCGGTCCTTGAACCCGCTGCCGTGATACTGGGGCTATTCATGGTGCATTACCCGAGAGTCGGGGAACCAACATCGGCGTGAGGCGCGCGAGCGCCGTCCTTCGTGAAGCAACCCGATGCCCTGGCGCTGAACCCGCACCCGCCCTAACCTTGGCCGGCAAGCCGCCGCAGCGGCACCAGGGGAGCAGACGAGCCGTGCAGGTATTGCCGCGATGATCGACAAATTCGTGCGTTCGATGGCCGAGGCCATGGACGGCATCAAGGATGGCTCGACCGTGCTGATCGCCGGGTTCGGCGATGTCGGCGCGCCCAACGCGCTGATCGAGGGGCTGATCGAGCAGGGGGCCAGCAACCTGACAGTGGTGGTCAACTCCGGCGGCCGCAACCGCGTGGCCGGGGTGGAACCGACGGGGCTGACCCGGCTGGTGGCGCTGGGCCGGGTGAAGAAGATGATCTCCACCTTCATCCGCGCGCAGAGCATCGCCGGCGAGTTGGTGCGGACCGGCAAGATGGAGGGCGTGGTGATCCCGCAGGGTACCCTGGCCGAGCGCATGCGCGCCGCTGGTGCCGGCATCCCCGCCTTCTACACGCCGACAGGCGCCGGCACGATGGTGGCGGAAGGCAAGGAAAGCCGCTGGTACCAGGGCCGCGAATGCATCCTGGAGGAAGCCCTGCCCGGCGACGTGGCCCTGGTGGAAGCCTGGACCGCCGACCGCTGGGGCAACTTGGTGTTCCGCGACGCCAGCCGCAACTTCAACCCGGTCGTCGCCATGGCCGGCGCTCTGACCATCGTGCAGACCCATCACGTATGCGACCTGGGGCAACTGCCCGCCAACGAAATCGTCACCCCCGGGATCTTCGTCAACCGCGTGCTGCACGTGCCCGCGGGCGACCCGAAGCCGGTGGTGTGAGGAGCGCGACATGACCGAACACAGCTACAAAGCCTTGGGCCGCACCGGCATGGCGGCGCGCGCGGCGCAGGACATTCCCGGCGGCTGGTACGTCAACCTGGGCATCGGCATCCCGACCCTGGTGGCGGACCATGTGCCGGCCGAACGCGAAGTGATCTTCCATTCGGAGAACGGCATTCTGGGGGTTGGCCCGGCGCCGGCAAAGCACAAGGAAAATCCTTGGCTGATCAATGCGTCCAGCCAGCGCGTCTCGCTGCACCCCGGCGGCAGCTTCTTCGACCACGCGATGAGCTTCGCCATCGTGCGCGGCCAGCACCTGGACCTCTGCGTGCTCGGCGGCTTTCAGGTGGCGGAGAATGGCGACCTGGCGAACTGGGCGCAAAGCGCCGAGTCCGGAACCGGGCAGATCGGTGGCGCCATGGACCTGGCGGTGGGCGCCAAGCAGGTCTGGGTGATCATGGAACACACTACCAAGGGTGGCGAGGCGCGGCTGCTGAAGCGCTGCACCTACCCGCTCACCGCGCCAGGCTGCGTGACGCGCGTCTATACCAGCCTGGCCGTGCTGGACGTGGCGGAGCGCGGCTTCGTGGTGCGCGACATCATCCCGGGACTGAGCTTCGACGAGTTGCAGGCGCGCACCGAGGCGAAGCTGCACCGGTAATGCGCCTTGAGGGGCCCCTGCCCCCTCAAACTCCAGCCTTCGTCTTGAGGGGGCCCGGCCCCCTCAAACTCCAGACTTCGCCTTGAGGGGGCCCGGCCCCCTCAAACTCCCCGGCCAAGGGCAAAGCAGCCCTTGGAACCCGGGTGTTCAGCGGCGCTCGAAGTCCAGCCGCTCATCCACCGGCAGGCCCAGCAGGCGTCGACGTAAGCTGTCCAGGCCCATCTCCACGGCGCCCAGCCGCACCCAGTCGCGGCCACCCAGCAGGCGCGCCTGGCGCACCACCGCACCGCCGGCGTCGGCCAGGCCGATGTTGATGTCGCCGCCGATCTGCATGCCGTCGGCACCCTCGTCCAACGTCACCAGCACCGCCACCGCATGGCTGGCGCCGGATTGGTCGCGCAGCGCGCGGGCCACCTGCTCGGCCAGCGCCGGCGAGAAATCCGCACCGGCCACGCCCACCGTGGCCGCCAGCTGCGCCGCGTCCCGGCTGACCACGCCACGGCGGAACAGCGCCTCCGCCCCCGCCACGTTCAGCAACCGCGCGGCGATGCCGCCACCGGTAAAGCTCTCGGCCACCGCCAGCGACCCGCCAAGCGAACGCAGCCGGTCCAGCACGACGGATTCCAGGGAGGCGGTGTCCTCGGCGACGATGAAGTTGCCGAGGCGCTTGCGGACCTCCGCTTCCAGCGGCGCCAGCGTGGCGTCCAGCTCCGCGGTGGTGGCGCCGCGCAGCGCCAGCTTGGTTTCCAGCTGCGGGTAATGCGCCTGGAAGCCCAGCTTCACGCCGGGGGCCATGGCCTCGATATCGCTCAGCATCTCGTCGGCGCGGCTCTCACCAATGCCGAAGGAATGGAACCGCTTCAGCCGCGTGACGCCCGGCGTGCCGGCGCGGGCCAGCAGGCGGGGCATGATCTGCTCGTCCAGCATCTTCTTCATTTCGCGCGGCACGCCGGGCGTGAAGTAGAAGCGCGCCTTGTCGATGCTCACGGCAAAGCCGCAGGCCGTGCCGATCGGGTTGTCGATGAACTCGCAGCCCTGCGGCAGCATGGCTTGCTTACGGTTGTTGGCCGGCATCACCCGGTTGCGCCGCAGGTAGAAGGCCTCCATCCGCGCCAGCCATTCCTCGTGCAGCACCAGGGGAACGCCGGCGGCCTCGGCGGCCACTTCCTGGGAAAGGTCATCCACGGTCGGGCCAAGGCCGCCATTGACGATCACCGCATCGGCGCGGGCGGCGGCCTGCTGGAAGGCGCTGACCAGGCTGGCGCGGTCGTCGCCGACCGTTGTGCCCCAGACCACCTCCAGCCCTGCCTCGCCCAGGCGCTGGGCCATGTGGGCGTAGTTGGTGTTGATGGTCTTGCCGGTCAGGATCTCGTCGCCGGTGCAGAGTATTTCGATGCGCATGTGCTGGTCCTCGGTTGCCGGCAGATTGCCCGGCGAGGAGGCCTGCTGTCCAATCGCACCCCCGGCGCGCCCCTACCTGGGTCAGCCGATGACGTGCAGGTCCGTCGCCGTCACTTCCGGCGCGCCCACCAGCGTTGTCACCAGCACCTTGGTCCCGGCGCCGGTACCATCGGCGTCCCAGAACAGCCCACCGGAGTTGTGGTTGTACAGGAACTGGCCGTGCGCCTGGTTGGCCTTGGCGCCGTCCACGAAGTATTGGGTCATGTCCATGCCGGCCACCAGCCCACCGCCAAAGCCTGCGGCGGAGAATTCCAGCCAGTCACTGGCATGGGCGAAGTCGCGGACCCGGTCCCCGGCATCGGCCAGGCTGTTGAAGCGGAAGGCATCGGCCCCGGCGCCGCCATAAAGCTGGTCCACGCCGGCACCACCTACCAGGGTGTCGCTGCCAGCACCGCCCAGCAGCGTGTCGTTGCCGGCACCGCCCGAGAGCAAGTTGTCACCCGCATCGCCGGTCAGCTTGTCGGCGAAGGCCGAGCCCACCAGGTTCTGAATGTTGCCGAAGTGGTCGATGCCCTGGCCGGTGGCCAGGCCGGTCAGCAGGTTCGCCTGCACCGCGCTGACGGCAGCGCGGTAGTCCACGGTGTTAATGCCACCACCGCCCAGGAAGGTCTCGTTCCCCGTGGTACCGATGAAGCTGTCATTGCCCTGCATCAGCAGTGCCGCAGCGCCGGCCGAGGTCGCGCCGGGCTGCGCCAGATAGGTGCTCAGGTCAGCCAGAAAGATCATCGGCCCGCCCTGGCTGACACCAGCCGGGGTCAACGTCGCTTCGATCCAGCTGGCGGTTTGGAAGATCGCCATGGACTGCGAATGCACGATATCCGTCACCAGCGCGGATTGCAGGTGCAGCAGGACGAAGGTGCCATCGCTGCAGCAAAACGCCTCTACCGCGCCGAAACCACGGATGTTCACCACCCCAAGCGGATTGGTGAAATCGACCGTGGTCTGCCACGGCGCAAAGCTGGTGGCCGTAGGGAAGCTGGTGAAGTTGGCCATGGCGATCTTCTTCCGTTGTCGCCGACGGCTCTACCGCACCAAGCTTACGCGCCGCTGACGAAGTGGCCGCGGCATTGCCCCCATGGCGCCGGTGGTGTCCAATCCGCGGAACAACCCAAGGGAGGCGGCCATGAAGCTGCTGTATGCTGACGACTACCGGCTCTGCGTGGTCCGCGGTGACGAGGCCGTGGATGTTTCCGCCGTGGTGGCGGATATCCCCCACAGCGGCCCGGGCGACCTGATGAGCGGGCTGATCGCGCGCTTCGACGCCTACCGCCCCCGGCTGGAAGCCGCTGCCGCCACCGGCAAGGGCGTGCCCTTGAAGGGCCTGCGCATCCGCCCGCCGCTGCCCAAGCCAGGCAACATCGTCTGCATGGCCGTCAACTACATGGAAGATGGCACGCTGAAGGAACCGGCGGCGATCAACGCCTTCCACAAGGCGCCCACCGCCATCATCGGGCCGGGCGATACCATGGTGCTGCCGGACGTGCCGGCGACGATCTTCGAGGGCGAGGCCGAAATGGCGCTGGTCATCGGCAAGCGCGCCAGCAACGTCAGCCAGGCCGACGCCATGGGCTACATCTTCGGCTACATCAACTTCATCGACGGTTCCGCCCGCGGCCTGAAGCCGGAGCGCAACAGCTTCTTCCAGATGAAGTCGCGCGAGACCTTCGCCCCCATCGGCCCCTTCCTGGTCACAGCGGACGAGATTACTGACCCGCAGAAGCTGGGTGTCACGCTGACGGTGAATGGCGAGATCAAGCAGAAGTTCAACACCGACGACATGGCGCACAAAATCCCGCGCTGCATCGAATGGGCCAGCTCGATCCATACGCTGGAGCCGGGCGATATCCTGGCCACCGGCACCAACCATCGCGGGCTTTCCAGCTTCATGGATGGCGATGCGGTGACGCTGGAGGTGGAAGGCCTGGGCAAGCTGGAATTTAAGGTGCGGGATGAGCTGAAGCGCACCTGGTCGCGGGAGACGCGGCTGGACCGGCAGAAGCAGGGCTTTGATACGCCGACGCCGCAGGTCAGCGGGAAATACGCCTGAAGGTCTTGGGCGGCTGCTACCGACGGTCAAATCCCTTGCCCGACGGTAGCAGTCATTTCGGACCTTCGGGTGCCGGCCATTCGGCACAAGGCGAAGCTGCGTGCCGGTGACTTGCTTCACCCCTTTCGGCTTAACCGCCGCAAGCGATCGGATGCCAAGGGCACCACCGCCAGCGCCGCCAACACCGCGGCGCTAGCCAGACTGGCGCGGAAGCCGCGCAGGAAAGCCTCCGGTGCGGCTGCACCATTGGCCAACCCGCCGGCCTGCACCCCCTCGAACACCAAGGTCAGCACGCTGGCCGCGGTCACCACGCCCAGCGTGCGGGTCATCATGGCCAGGCTGCCGGCCACGCCTCGGTCGGCACGCGGCAGGGTGGCGGTGACGATCTCGGTATAGCTCACCTGCAGCAGGCCCAGCCCGGCGCCATGCAGCAGCAGCGGTGGCAACAGCAACCAGGCCGGCGTGGCCGCGCCCCAGAGCGCCATCAGTCCGAGCCCGGCGGCGATGCACAGGATGCCTGCCGCCGCCATGGCCCGCGCCGCCACCCGCCCCAGCAGCCAGCCACCGGGCAGCGAAATCAGCATGGTGCCCGCCGCCGAGCCGGCCAGGAACAGCCCCGCCACGCCCACCGGCAGCGCGGCGATGCGTGTGAGGTAGTAGGGCACGAACAACAGCACCGCGAAGGCCGCCAAGTTGGCCAGCGCATTGGCCAGGTTCAGCCCGGCAAAGCCCGGCAGCGCGAAGTGATGCAGCGCCAACACCGGCCGCGCGCTGCGGCGGGACTGCCGCAGGAAGCCCCACAGCGCCGCGCCGAACAGCACCAGCAACACCAGCGCCGGCCAGCCGTGGCGGGCCTGGTTCACCGCCATCAGCAAGCTGCCGATCGTCACCGCCAGCAGCACCGCGCCCGCGAAGTCGAAGCTTTCCCGCACGGCCTGGCGCGGCGCCGCCGGCAGCCCGCGCAGCAACAGCAGCGCCGCCAGCGCAATGGGGGTGCGGAACCAGAACACAGCTTCCCAGCCGAACGCCGCCACCAGCAGGCCGCCCAACGAGGGCCCCAGCACCGACCCGGTGGCGAACAGCAATGCATAGGCGCCCAATACGCGCGGGCGCAGCGCCTCGGCGTACAGGCTGGTGACCAGGGCCGGGCCGCAGCTGATGACCAGCGCGGCGCCGATGCCCTGCAGCACCCGGCACGCCATCAGCCATTGGAAGCTGGGCGCCGCCGAGCACAGCAGGTAGGCCACGGCGCTCCAGCCCAGCCCGGCACGGAACACCAGCGCATGGCCGAAGATGTCACCCAGCCGGCCGATGCCGAGCATCAGGCTGCCATAAGTCAGCACGTAGCAGATGACGATCCACTGGATCTCCGCGAGCGGCTGGCCGAAATGCGCGGTCATCGCGGGGAAGGCGATGTTCAGCGCGCTGTCCAGCGGCACCACCGAGGTGCCGAGGCCGACCAGCAGCAGCCGGCCCAGCGCGCCACTTTGGCCCAACCCGGCCCTGCTCTCGGTTCCACCCATGCGGTGCATCCTGGCGGAGCGGACGCCGCGCCGGAACCCCTGCAGGCCGCATGGCGCGCCTACATGATCAGATCGTCGGCCGGCGGCGGTCTCAGGCGGCCGCGGCTTCCGGTGTGCGGGCCGCGCGCTGCACCGCACCCAGCGTGGCGACCAACGCCGCCAGCGTGGCCTGGGCCTGCTTCGCCGCGGCGGGTTCCTCGGCATCGACGTAGGAAATCTGCTCCTCCGCATCGGCCACGCCGGCGGCGAGCAGCTCCTGCAGCTCGTCCAGCCGCTCGCGCACCGCGTCGGGATTGTCGGTGGCGGCTGCGTGCCATTCCGCCACGATCATCTCCACTTCCCGCGCCATGCGGTGCGGCTGTACCGCGCGCATGGCCAGGGTCTGCAACCGCGTCAGAGCCGCGTCGAGGGGGCGCACCGCCCGCTGCTTCTTGGAAGCCATGCCAGTCATTCCTGCCGAGTCGGCCGCAGGCTAACATGTTCCCATTTCGTTCCGCAAGCCCGTCACCGGGCGGCAGGTGTCCATTTATAGACGCGCTGCAGGGCGCCCCCCATCAGCATGGCCTTGTCGCTGGCCGAGAGCTTGTCGGTCAGGCGGAACGGCTCGACGCCCTGGGCATAGGTCATCAGCTCCACCGCCCGGGTCCAGTCGGTGCCCCACAGGCAGCGGTCGATGCCATAGGCATCGAAGATGCGGCCGAGCGGTTCCCAGATATCGGCATAGGGGTAGTCACCGCGGGACAGCGTGCAGGCGCCGGTGATCTTGATGACCACGTTGGCATGCTTCGCCAGCGCCAGCACGCCAGGCAGGTCGGCCCAAGGAGTCTCCAGCCGCGGCAGCTCGAAGGGCTGCTGCAGGCCGACATGGTCGATGACCAGCTGCGTGTCCGGGTTCTGCGCCGCCAACTGGCTGACCTGCGGCAGCCGGCCCCAGCACAGCATGTTCACCGGCAGGCCGAGCTTGCCGGCCGTGGCCAGCACATGGTTGAGGCCGGGGTCCTTCGGGTCCTCCGAGATGCCGCGCGTCATCATCAAGCGGATGGCGACCGCGCCCTTGGTGCGCTTCCAGTCGGCGATGGTCTCGGCCACGCCGGGGTCGGTCGGGTCCACCGGCTTCACCACGCAGAACCGGCCGGGATGGGCGTTGTAGGTATCCAGCGCGTAGCTGGCGTCATAGCGATACATGGTGAAGGCGGAGACCAGCACGGCGGCATCGACGCCGACCGCATCCATGGCCTTCACCATGTCCGCGGTGGTGACCTCGGGCGGGCCGTGCAGCACGGCGTGCCATGGGCGTTCCGGACGGTCGCGCTCATAGGCGTGGACCTGCGCGTCGATGATCATGGCGTTCGCCCCCTGTTGCTTGCCCGCGAAGGCTACGCGGCGGGGTGGCGCGGTCAAGCCGGGGTATGGCGGCGGAGGAAGTCCACCACAGCGGCTTCCTGCGCCGCCAGGTGCTCCGGCCCACGCCATGCCGTCAGCACCTCCACCCCCGGCAGCAGTGCGGCCAGTTCGGCGCTGGTGGCGGCGGGGTGGGGAATGTCGGTGCCCGGCAGCAGCATGGTCGGCACCGGGCAGGCCCGGGCGAAGGCACGGTCGACGCAGAAGACGAAGTCGTGGTCCCACATGTTGCGGCCGAAGCTCGCCAGCGCCGCGGGGTCCAGCTCCGGCCGGGCGGCGCGCTGCTCGGCGCTCCACTCGCGGTGGCTGTCGGGGAAGTAAGTGGTGTGTTCGGGGTGCACGCCGATCGGGTTCTGCAGCACCGCGCAGGGGATGCGCGCGGGGGCGGCGGCCACCGCGTTCAGGCAGTAGCTGCCGCCGATGCAGCCGCCCAGCACGTGGAAGCGGCTGAAGCCGAGGTGATCCATCAGCGCCAGGTGGTCGGCGGTGTAGGTCTGCCAGCCATGGTCGGCACGGATTTCGGTGCGGGATTGCCCGGCATTGCGCTGGTCCATCGCCACCGCGCAGAAGCCCGCCGCGGGCAGCGCGCGGGTCCAGTCCACCCAGGACCGCGCCGGGCCACCGGGCGGGCTCGGCCACATCGCCATGCGGGAGCGCAGGCCGCCGGGCGCAAACAGCAGCACCGGAAAGCCGGTGCCGTGCACCCGGTAGTGGATGACGCCATCGGGACGTTCGAGGATGGGCATGGGTTTCCTCCGGTTTTGCCACAGTGCGGACCGGTGACGCGCCGCTGTCAATCCGGTGGGCGGTTGACCGCGGCGCCGTGGGCTGGCGTGCTGTGCGCACTGGCGTGGAGGATGTGATGCGCGACGGGTTCGACGTGGCGGGACCGCTGCCTGGCAGCGGCTTCGGGGCGACCGTGGCCTGGCGCGAGCCAGGTGCCGCGGCGCTGGTGCAGGCCGCCGAGCGCGACCCCGGCGCCCTGCCTGGCGCGCTGGCGGCGGCCGATGGGCTGCTGCTATTGCCCGGCATGGCTGACATGGTGGAGGCACCGGAGCTGCTGCTGCGCCTCAGCCGGCTGTTCGGCCCGGAAGTGGAGAACTACCGGCAGACCGGCATGGAACCCCACTGGGTGCACCCCACGGTGCCGGAGATCTTCGTCGTCTCGAACATCCCGGGCATCGAGCGCCAGCCGCCAGCGCTGCCCGTACCGCCGTTGACCGAGGATGGCCGGCTGCCGGTACAGTTTCCGCATCGGCTGGGCTGGCACACCGACCAGAGCTATCGCCGGCCGCCCCCGGATGTGTCGCTCTTCCTGGGCGTTCGGCCGGTGCCGCGGGGCCAGGGGCAGACGCTGTTCGCCGATGCCACCGCGGCCTATGCCGCACTGCCGGCAGCGCTGCAGGCGCGCATCGAGGGGCTGGAAGGGCTGCATGTCAGTTCCAGCGCCGGCCGCAAGCGCGCGGCAGTGCTGGCCGGCGAGACGCCGCGTGTGCTGGCCCCGCACCAGCGCCCGCAACGCCAGCCTGTGGTGCGGGTGCATCCCGTCACCGGCAGGCGCGCCCTGTACCTGTGCGAATACGGTCAGATGGATTGGCTGGAAGGGCCGTTCCTCGGCATGGAGCCGGGACCGCATGGCGATGGCGCCGCCCTGCTGGCGGAGCTGATGGCGCACCTGACCCGGCCGGAATTCGTCCATGTCCATGAATGGACGGCGGGCGACCTGGTGGTGTGGGACAACCGCTGCACCGTCCACGCCGCCACCTGGTTCGACGCCCAGGCGCTGGAGCGGGTGATGTGGCGCACCACCGTCAGCGGCAACCCCGGCGCGGCCTATGCCGGGGAGCGCAAGAGCTGGCTGGCTCAGACGCCGTAGTCGGCCAGTTCCGGCAGCATCGCCTCGATGACGAAGTCGACGAAGGCCGCCGGCGCGTCGAGGTAGAATTCGCGTGGCGAATAGGCGCCGACGCTGGCCGCCACGCCATGCGCCACCAGCCAGTCGGCCAGCGCCTGCAACGCCGCTTCCGGCGTCTCGCTGAGGAAGGCGACCTGGCTGCGCAGCTTGTCGGCGTCGCGGTTGGCGGTCTCGCTGCGGCTGAACTGCAGGTCCACATTGGCGCCGGGTTGGCGCAGCCAGATCGAGCGTTCGGTCCGGCGCAACTCGATGAAGCCCAGCTGCGTTCGCAGCAGCTCCACCACGGTCTCGAAATGCAGCGGGTCCAGCCGGTTGGCCACGTGGTTGAACTGCACGGCGCTTCGCCTTCTGCGCAAGGGGGGCGGCCTCGTGAAGCCGGCCGCAACCATGATAGCCTGCACGCATCGCCAAGGGAGAGACCAGATGTCGGATGCCAAGCTTGCCCCGAACCTGCCGGACTGGATGCTGCAACACGCCAACCGCTACTTGTCGAGCGGCGGTACCGACGGCCACATGTACAAGGTCAGCCCGGCCGGCTACGGCGAGCTGACGGTGCCTTCCCTGCTGCTGACCACCACCGGGCGGAAGACCGGGGAGCGCTTCATCTTCCCGCTGTTCTACGGCGAGACGGGCGGCAGCACCTTCATCGTGGCGTCCAAGGGCGGCGCGCCGCAGCACCCCGGCTGGTACCGCAACATCCTGGCCAATCCCGAGGTCGAGGTGCAGGTCGGCACGCGCCACCTGAAGGCGAAGGCGCGCACCGCCACGGGCGAGGAACGCGCGCGGCTGTGGACCCAGTCGCTGACGTTCTGGCCGCCCTATGCCGACTACCAGACCAAGACAGACCGCGAGATTCCCGTGGTGGTGCTGGACCCCATCGCCTGACGCCGGGCAGGCGGAGCCAGGCTCGCCTGCGGCCGACGCCCCCCGGCGTCAGCCCAGGCCGAGTTCCGCCGCCTTCACCTGCATGGCCAGATAGCGCGAATACATCCGGCACTGCGAGAATGAGCCGCCAGTGAACCACAGGCCCGGCTGCGCGGTGCGCATCCACATGTTGGCCAGTTCCTGCTTGGCGTGGTCGAAGCCCCAGACCTGGCCGACGCGCGCCGCCACTTCCGCGCCGAACAGCTTGCCCACCAGGTGGTCCGGCCCCTTGTAGCCGGTGGCCAGCACCATCAGCCCGGCCTCCATCTGCCGGCCATCCTTCAGCGCCAGCCCGGTGGCGGTGAAGCTCTCGATATCCGCATACTGGATCAGTCCGACCTCGCCGCGGATGATCAGTTCCGAACAGCCGATGTTGAAGTAGTAGCCGCCGCCACGGGAGCGATACTTCAGCGGCCAGCCGGTGCCGTCCTCGCCGTATTCCAGGCGGAAGCCAGCCTTTTCCAGCCCCTCCAGCAAGGGCGCATCCAGCTCCCGCGATTTGTCGGTCAACAGCTTGTGCGCCTGCTTCATCACCGGCAGCGGGAAGCTGGTGTTGATCAGGTCGCGGTCCTCCAGTGAAGGGCCATCGCCGTAGTAGATGCCGTCATACAATTGCGCGCTGGGTTCCACATTCGTCACCAGCGTCGGGCTGCGCTGCACCATCGTCACCTGCGCGCCGTGCCCGTGCAGTTCCTGCGCGATGTCATGCGCGCTGGTGCCGGTGCCGAAGACGAAGACCGGCTTGCCGCGCCAGGCCTCCGGGTCGCTGAACCCGCTGGAATGCACCACCTTGCCGGCGAAGCGGTCGAGCGTCGGGATCACCGGCAGGCTAGGCGTGCCGCTGACCGAAGTCGCCATGACGATGTGGCGCGGATGCAGGACGCGGCTGCTGCCATCCGCCAGGGTCAGCCGGGCGTTCCAGCGGCCGGCGGCGGTATCGTACTCGGCACCCTCGAAACTGGTGCGCGTCCAGAAGTCGATCTCCATCGCCTCGGCATAGAATTCCAGCCAGTTGGCGATCTTGTCCTTGGGGATGTAGTGCGGCCAGGTCTTCGGAAAGGGCAGGTAGGGCAGATGGTTGCTGTAGACTTGGTTGTGTAGCTTCAGCCCGTGATAGCGCAGCCGCCAATTGTCGCCGACGCGGGCCATGCGGTCCACCACCAGCGTCTCCACCCCCAGCGCGCCGAGCGAGGCCGCCGCGGTCAGCCCGGCATGGCCGCCACCGACCACCAGCACCGCAGGGTCGCGCCCCTCATAGCGCACCGCCTGGCGGCGCTTGTCCAACCAGTTGGGGCCGCCGAAGTCGCGCTCGAAGGCCGGCTCCTCACGGGCCAGGCGCTCGGTTTCCTCGTCATGCCCCTCCAGGCTGTGCAGCGCGGTCATCAGCGTCCAGGCCTGCGGCGGGCCGGCGTTGGCGTCGGCCTGCTTGATCCGGATGATGCCGGCGGCGGTGCCGAGACGGGTCTCGAAGCGCAGGATCGCCTCGAAGCAGGGCTCCCCGGCGCGGTCCACCGGGCGCGGCGGGTAACGCCTGGCGTCCATGGTGAAGCCCTGCGCAGCGCGGGCCGTGGCGGCAGGCAGCAGCGCCGCGGCCACGGCTTCCCGGCCGCTGATGGTGGCGATGCGCCAGTCCATGGCGATGATGTCTCGCCAATGGCCGTCCGGGCGGAACAGCAGGCCCAGCTGCGCGAGCTGGTCAGCACCTTGGCCGGGGGCCAGCGCCGCGTTGAAATGGTCCATCCAGGCCTGGACGACCTGGGCGGCGCGTTGATCCGCGGTAGCGAGCATGCGTGTGATGACCTTGTTGCTTTTTCTGGACAAGGCGGAAGCTAGACCATCATCGCCGCCGACTGAAGCGCCCCTGTCGGCAGCCTGCCGCGCATCAATAGCGCAACGGGCGAACCAGGACTTCCAGCACTGGGATATCGACGAAGCTCAACAGCGCCAGGGCCAGCACCAGCGCGGCGACGAAGGCCATGAAGCGAGTTTCGCGGTGCAGCTTTTCCGGCGCCTGGGCCGCACCTTCTCGTTGCAGCGCTATCGCCATGTACCAGGTGAACAGCAGCGCGAAGCCCGGCAGCGCCAGCAGGTATTCGATGCGGTACTTGATCAGGAACACGCCGAGCAGAAAGCTGGTGGCGACCGCATAGAACACCGAGGACAGCAGCAGCGTATCCTCGGTGTAGGTGCGGAAGCTGCGGCGATAGGCGCCGGCGATGGCGGGGTTGCCGATGCTGCGATATTCGCAGAACCGCTTCATCGCCATCAGGAAGGCGCCGCCCATCCAGTAGCTCAGCAACAGCGAGGATGGCGGCAGCGCATCGGGGATCACCACCAGCCAACCCATCAGCAGCCGCAGCGGGTTGTTGATGCTCTCGCTCAGCACGTCCAGGTAGGCGCTGTCCTTGGTGCGCAGCGGCGGCACGTTGTACACCACGCCCATCACCAGCAAGGCCAACGTCGCCAGCAGGAACGCCGCACCGAGCGCCGCCGCCAACCCCAGCGAGGTAGCGATCAGCACGGCGTATTGCAGCGCCACCAGCCGCGGGTCCAGCAGGCCGAGCGCCCCCGGCCGCTGCTTCTTCACCGGGTGGAAGCGGTCGAACGCCGAATCCAGGCTTTCGTTGATGGTGTAGTTCGCGCTGGCCGCCAGGCAGAGCACCAGCATCGCCAGGCCGACCGCCAGCAGCGTCGCCGGCCGCAGGCTGCCGGTGAACATGATGGCGATGACCGAGCCCGGCAGCATGAAGACATTCTTGATCCAGTGGTCAGGCCGGGCGATGTGCAGGTAGTGCCGCCAGTGCGGTGTTGCATGGGTCAGGGACATGAAGGCTCCGCCGGCTGCCTGCAGCGCGACTGCTGCACCGCATCATTCAGCGGCACGCGCGGGGCAAGGCCGAGCAACGAGCGCGTGAAACCCGAACACGAAAGCGACGCTGGCGCGCCCGGCATCTCCGCCGGAAGGCAGCGCGCGAGGCGTGCCGCCGCGGTGAACAACGCGCGAGCGACGCGGATGCGAACGCCGCTGCCTGACAATCCAGGCGATAAGGCCGTCGTCACGGAACAACGTACGGGGCGGATCGCTTGGCCATCGACCTGAGATCAAACCAGCGCGGCCGCGCCGTCTTGGCGCTGGGCGGGGTGCTGGCCATCGCGCTGCTGGTGCACATGGCGCTGCACCTGCCGGTGGTAGCCATTACCACCGGGGACTCCGCCGAGTATCTGGCGCTGTCGGCGCAGCGCCCGCCGCTGTACGGCCTGCTGCTGCGGGCATGGCAGGGGCTGCATGGCAGCTTCGACGACCTGCCGCTGGCGCAGTTCCTGCTGCTGGGCGGCGCGCTGCTGGCCTGTGCGATGGAACTGGCCCGGCTGCTGCGGTTTGCCTTGCTTGGCTTCGCCCTGGTGCCGCTGGTGCTGATGCATCCGGTTGGCCACGACATCGCCCGCTGGATGATGAGCGAGAGCCTTTTCCTGAGCTGCGTCCTGGGCGGCATCGGGCTGCACCTGCGCTTCGTCCGTCGCGGCGGCGCTGCCGGGCTGGTGGGGGCCGCACTGCTGTTCGGCCTGGCCGCCATCACTCGCAGCACCGGCCTGGCGCTGTTGCCGCTGCCGCTGCTGGCGGCGCTGCTGGACCGTCGGCGCCCGATGCTCGGGGCGGCGAAGCTGGGGGCTGGTTGCGGTGTAGCGATGGTGCTGGTGCTGCTCGCGGGCATGGCGGTGAATGCCCGGCTCAACCAGCGCTTCGAGATCGGCTCCTTCGCCGGCATCGCGCTGCTGGGCAAGGCGCTGCTGCTGCTGCAGCCGGACGACCTGGCGATGCTGCCGGCCGCCGCAGCGGTGACGCTGCCCGAAGCCGAGCAGGCCCGGCTGCGCATCGCGCGGCAGCCGGAGCTGGCGGCGCGGCTGCGGGCGCAGTTGCAATCCACCCAGGACCTGCGCTACGCCAGCTTCTTTCCGGCCGCGCTGGCCCAATGGCCGGCCTGGGCCGCGGCCGACTGGCGCGAACGTTCCAGCCTTGGGCAGGCCATGGCGCTGCGGCTGATCGCGGCGCACCCGGCGGCCTTCGCCGGGCTGTGGCTGAACGACTGGTTGGCGCTGGTGCTCTACCCGACCTATTGGCCGGCCTGGGCCAGCACCGAGGCGCCCGACCGCCTGGCCTTCCCTGCCTGTGGCCGGAATGACAATTGCTGGGCGCTGGAACGTTACGACATCGGTGTTGTCGGCTGGCTGCCGCTGCTGCTGGTGTCAATCGCCGGCCTGCTGGCCGGCAGCGTCCTGCTGCTGCGCTGCGGCTGGCCGGTCCTGCGCCGCCGGGCCACCCCGAAAGCGGTGCTGGGCTGCGGCCTGGCTCTGGTGATCCATGCCACGCTGCTGCTTTCGGCCGCGACGGAAGCCGGCTTCGCGCGCTATGCTGCGCCGGTGCATGCGATGAACGTGGTGCTGGTGCTTGGGTTGCTGGATGGCGCCCTGGCCTGGCCCGGTTGGCGCCGACTTTGGCACCGCGCGGCCCGGAAGCGCCCGGTCGTCGCTGCGGTTCGCTTGGCCGAGGCGGCCTGACAGCACGCGCAACCGACTGAACTCACAGACGTTCTTCGCCGGAGCCGGCAGCGTCTCCTGCCACGCGCACTGGGCATGGAAGGTGGTCACAACCAAGCCGGGCGCGGCGGCGTTATCTGCGCTATCATGCCACAAGTGCCCAAACCCCCAGCCCGCTAAGCCGCGTGGCCCAGTACAGGAATAGCCCCGTGGCCCAACCTAATGTGAAGCCTGCCCCCCTCGACCCCGAAGCCGCGGCCAAGGCGGAGACCGAGATCGCCTACATGGCCAAGCTGCATCGCGTTTCCCCCGCGATCATCCGCGAGATCGTCCGCACCACCGGCTCGATCGAGCGCAGCACGATCGAGCGCGAGATCGGTCGCGGCAAGGCCCGCCGCTAAGAGCCTGACCCAAAAGATCTTGCTCCGGCTCGCTCCCGGATGATTCACCCAGCGGCACAACGGCTTTGTGGTGCCCGGGGATGTGGACCGACGAACATCGTACAACGTACTGCCAGTCTGGCGGCGGTTTTCCCAGCAACCTGAC
>CANBNK010000087.1 GCA_947371015.1 Acetobacteraceae bacterium
TGCCGGCGTAGTCCACCTCCACATGGTCGCCGGCGATGGTGACCTTCGCCTTCAGGTCGATCGGGTCGTTGTAGCCGTCGATCCGCATCTCGTTGTACCAGCTGCCCTGCGGCAGCTTGGCGATGGCGGCCGCCATGCCGGCGCGCGAACGGCTGATGATGTGGTCGCCCAGCTCGTCCAGCGTGGCGATGCCGTGCTCCTTCATCATCTCCGAAAGCCGCGTCTCGCCGATGGCGTTGCAGGCCACCAGCGCGTGGATATCGCCTTCCACCTGAACCGGCTCGCGCACATTGGCGCGGACGATCTTCATCAGGCTCTCGTCGAACACGCCTTGCCGCACCAGCGGCAGCAACGGCAGGAACAGGCCCTCATGGAACACCTGGCGACTGTCGGGCGATTGCCCCCAGCCGCCGATATCCACCACATGCGTGGTGCAGCTGAACAGCGCCACCAGCTTGCCGTTATGGAAGGCGGGCGAGGTCACCACGATGTCGTAGAGGTGCCCGGTGCCCTTCCACGGGTCGTTGGTGACGAAGTGGTCGCCCGGCTTCATCGTCTCCACCGGGAATTCGCGGATGAAGTGGATGACGCTGCGTGCCATGCTGTTGACGTGCCCGGGCGTGCCGGTGACGGCCTGCGCCAGCATCTGGCCATCAAGGTCGAACACGCCGGCGGAAATGTCGCCAGCCTCGCGTGCCGCGGTGGAGAAGGCGGTGCGCACCAGGGTCTTTGCCTGTTCCTCCACCACGGAGAGCAGGCGGTTCCACATCACCTGCATGCGGATGTCGCTGAGCGCCGTCTGATGGCCGGAGGGCGAAGCCCGGAGGGCTGAATCAGCCGGCCCATTCTTGTTGCTCATGCGCGGTCCTCCAGGATGATCTGGCCCAAGGCATTGATGCGGGCATCGAAGCCCTTCGGCACCACGGTCGTTGTCTCGTCCTCCACCACCAGCGCCGGGCCTGGGAAGGCCATGCCCGGCGTCAGCGAGGGGCGTTCATAGATCGCGGCTTCGTCGGCCACGCCGGTCGCGGGGTCGAACAGGCTGCGGAAGGCGACGGGCTTGGCCGCCGGTAGCGCGGGTACGCTGCCCATCGGCGCCGGCAGCGGCCGGTCGGTGGCCAGGGAGAGCGTCCAGGTCAGTGCCTCCACTTCCAGCCGCGGAATGGTCCGACCGAACAGCTGCGCATAAGCGGTGTCGAACAGTGCCTTCAGCCCGGCGCAGTCCTCGGCCACGAAGGGCCGCAGCGGTAGCGCCACGGCAATCTCATGCCCCTGGCCGCGATAGCGCATGAAGGCGGTGCGATGCTCCACCAGCACCTCGTTCGGCGCGCCCAGCCGCACCACGGCCTCGGCTTCCGCGCGCATGGCGGTGAACAGCGTGTTCAGCATGCCGATATCCAGCGCCTCCACCCGCATGTGCCGGGTGCGCACCACCTCATAGGCGATGGGTGCACGCAGGAAGCCGTGCGCGCTGCCGACGCCGGCACCCACCGGCACCACCACGCGCTTCATGCCCAGCTTGCGCGCCAGCCGGGCCGCATGCAGCGGCGCCGCGCCGCCGAAGGCGATCAGCGTGCGCTCGGCGGTGTCCTTGCCGTTTTCCACCGCATGTACGCGCGCCGCGCTGGCCATGGTCTCATCGACGATCTCGGCCACGCCGGCGGCCGCAATCTGCGCATTGGCGTTGATGCTCTCCAGTGCCTTCGCCGCCTTCTCCGGATACAGCGGAATGCTGCCACCGGCGAAGCGCGACGGGTCCAGCCGGCCCAGCACGGTATCGGCATCGGTCACGGTCGGCTCGGTGCCGCCACGGCCATAGCAGGCCGGGCCCGGGACGCTGCCCGAGGAATCCGGCCCGACCTGAATCCGCCCCAGCGCATCCAGCCGCGCGATGCTGCCACCGCCGGCGCCGATCTCCACCAGTTCGATGACGGGAATGCGCACCGGCAAGCCGCTGCCCTGGATGAAGCGATAGGCGCGCGCCACCTCGAACTGCCGGCTGCGCTGCAAGGTCAGGTCGTCCAGCAGCGTCAGCTTGGCTGTGGTGCCGCCCATGTCGAAGGCGACGGCGCGGTCCAGCGCATTCTCGGCTGCCACGCCCAGCGCCAGGATGGCGCCACCCGCCGGGCCGCTCTCCACCAGGCGCACCGGGTAGCGCTGCGCCGTCTCCACCGTGGTGATGCCACCGGACGACATCATCAGCAGCAGCGGCGCGTTCACGCCGGCCACCTTCAGCCCATCCGCCAACTCTCCCAGGTACTTGCCCATCAGCGGCAGCACATAGGCATTGGCGATGGTGGTGCTGGTGCGCTCGTACTCGCGGATTTCCGGCGCGACGTCGCAGGACAGCGAGATGGAAACCCCCGGCAATTCCTCCGCCAAAATCGCGCCGGCGCGGCGCTCATGCACCTCATTGGTGAAGCTGTGCAGAAAGCACACCGCGACCGCTTCCACGTTGCCGGCACGCAGCTGCGCGGCAATGGCGCGCAGCGCGGCTTCGTCCAGCGGCAGCAGCACCTCGCCATCGGCGGCCACGCGTTCCGGCACGCCCAGGCGCCAGTTGCGCGGCACCAGCGGCTCCGGCCGTTCCATGTGGATGTCGTATTGCTCGAACCGATGCTCCCACGCCATCTCCACGCTGTCGCGGAAGCCTTCGGTGGTGATCAGCGCGGTCTTGGCGCCCTTGCGCTCGATCAGCGCATTGGTCGCCAGCGTGGTGCCATGCACCACCAGGCCCACGTCACCAGGCGGGCATTTGGCCAGCGCCAGGATCTGCTGCGCACCCTCCAGCACCGCGCGCGCTGGCGCATCCGGCGTGGTCAGCAGCTTGGTGGACCAGGTGCGATCCGGCGTCTCCAGCACCAGGTCGGTGAAGGTGCCGCCGATATCTACGGCAAGGCGTGCTGTGCTCACTCGCTGTCCACCCGGATGTTGCCGGCGCGCACGACGCGCGCCCATGTTTCGGAATCGCGCCGCAGATAGGCGATGTACTCGCCCTGCGGCATGGTCGCCGGGTGCAGACCGGCCTCGTCGAAGCGCCGCATCACGGCCGGGTCCGCCATCACCTTAAGCACCGCTTCGGTCAACCGCGCCATCACCGGCGCCGGCGTGGCGGGCGGTGCTGCCAGCCCGTACCAGTTCTCCGCCTCATAGCCCGGCACCGCCTCGGCCATCGCCGGCGTCTCCGGCAGCAACGGCCAGCGCTGCGGCGAGGTAACGGCCATGGCCCGCGCATTGCCGGCGCGGATCAGCCCCATTGTCGCGGGGTCGCCGAAATAGGCGTCCACCACCTTTGCCGCCAGGTCGTTCAGCGCCGGCCCGGTGCCCCGATACGGAATGTGCACCATCGGCAAGCCTGACATCTGCTTGAACAACTCGCCGGCCAGATGCTGTGACGTGCCGATGCCGCCACTGGCCCAGCGCAACTCATGCTGGCGCACATGGGCCATGAACTCCGGCAGCGTCCGCGCCGGAAAGTCGGTGCGCACTGCCACGATGAAGGGCATCCGCACCAGCCGCGTCACATGCGCCAGCGCGAAGGGGTCATAGGGCAAGCGGCGCAGATGCGGGCCGGCGGTGACGGTGCCGGCGCCATCCAGCGACAGCGTGTAGCCATCGGCCGGGCTGTTCGCCATCGCCTCCACGCCGATGACGCCACCGGCGCCGCCCTTGTTCTCGATGACGACGTTCTGCCCCAGTTCGCGCGCCAGCGGCTCGGCCAGTAGCCGCGCGGTCAGGTCCACGCCGCCCCCGGGCGGGAAGGGCACGATGAGCCGGATCGGCCGGTTCGGCCATGCCGACTGGGCGCGGACGGCGCTCGGCAACAACAGCGGGGCAGCAAGCAGGTGGCGGCGAGACAGCGACATGGGTAGAGGCTAGCACCTGCGGCGGGCAGGAAAAGCCCCATGCTGCCTGTCCCGGCGGCATTCGGCGCGCGGCGGACGCAATTCGCCGCTGGCATTGGCGCCCGGCTGTGCAATCCTCCATCGCAACAGGGATCAGGAGGCCACCATGTTCCGCCGTTTGCTGCTGGGCGCCGTTGCCGCGCTTGGCTGTTCCACCTTCGCCACGGCGCAGACGCTGCCGGCGGGGCCCAAGGTCAGCATGGTCGCGGTGACGCAGCCGGCACCGACGCAGGCGCAATTCCTGTTGGTGGACGTGCCTTTCCTGCGCAATGCGCCGGCCCGCAGCGGTGGCCGCATCGAAGTTAACCTCTCCAGCCACGCCGAGCGCAACCTGAGCGGCACCGAACTGGTGCGCCTGGTCCGCAGCGGCCAGGCCGATATCGGTGCCTCCACCCTGACCACGCTGGCAGGTGACGTGCCCATTCTGGATGGCGTGGACCTGACTGGCCTGGCGCCGGGTATCGCCACGTCGCGGCGCATCGCCGATGCGATGATGCCCGTGGTCAACCGCGACCTGGAGCGCTTCGGTGCCCGCCTGGTCATCATCTATCCCTTCCCGGCGCAGGTGCTGTGGTGCCGGCAGCCTTTCACCAGTTTGGCGGATATCCGCGGCCGCAAGGTCCGCACCTTTGGGCCTTCGCTGGTGGATCTGATGAACGCGCTCGGCGCGCAGCCGGTCAGCATCGGCTTCCCGGAAGTCTATAGCGCGCTGGAGCGCGGCGTGGTGGACTGCGCGGTCACCGGTACCGGCTCGGGCGCCAGCGTGCGCTGGCCGGAAGTTTCCACCCACATCTCCAACCTGCCGCTGAGCTGGGCGCTGGCTGGCTACATGGTCAACATCGCCTGGTGGAACCGTCTGGACCCCGCAGTGCGGACGTTCATGGAAGCGACGTTCAAGGAAATGAACGATAAGCTGTGGGAATTGGGTGACGCTGCGACTCGCGACGGCATCGACTGCGCCATCGGCAATGCCGCGGGCTGCCGCATCCATCCGCTGGCGACGCGGCCGATGACCGAGGTGCGCTCCACCCCGGCCGATGCCGAGCAGCTGAAGACCATCATGCGCGAACGCATCCTGCCCAGCTTCGTGCAGCGTTGCGGTGCGCGCTGCGGCGACCTGTTCAACGAGCACATCGCGCCGCTGGCCGGCGTGCGCTACGGCGGGTGATGAACCTGCTGGCATCGGCGCGGAGCCTCCGACGCGGGGTTGTCGCGCTCGCTACCTTCATGGGGCTGGCGGCGGGCTGGAACTACGTCGCCTGCGCCCTTTTCATCACCGTGGACGTCGTGGGCCGCGCCTTCTTCGGCGTCTCCTCCGCTGCCACGGTGGAGGTGACCGGCTACATGCTGGCCATCGGCATTGCCTGGGGGCTGGCGCATACGCTGGCGAAGCGCGCACACATCCGCGTGGACGTGCTGGTCAACCGCCTGCCGGTCGGGCTGCGCGCCTGGTTGCATCTGGCGGCGCTTGCATTGTTGGGTGTGTTCGCCGGCTTCTGCGCCTGGGCGGCCTGGTCGCTGGTGGATGAGAGTATGCTGTTCGACGCGCATGACAATACCAGCCTGCGGATTCCGCTCGTCATCCCGCAGGGGCTCTGGCTGGTCGGCATCCTCGCCTTCTGCCTGATGGTGGCGGTGCTGCTGCTGGAAGCCTTCCTGTCGCTGCTCGCCGGCCAGGGTGCCGAGCTGGACCGCCTGCTGGGCAGCCGCACGCTGGAAGACGAGACCGCCGAAGCACTGGAGGCGGTCGAGATGGCCCGCCGAGGGGAAACAGCTTGATCGCGATCGTCTTCCTGCTGCTGCTGCTCGGCGGCGCCATCTTCGCTGCCGCCACGGGTGGCCAGGCGGTGCCGGTGTTCGAGATCGCCGCGCTGATCGGCGCCTTCCTGGTGTTCTTCGGCACCGGCGTCTATGTCGCCGCCGTGCTGGGCCTGCTGGGCATGCTGGTCGGCTTGGTGTTCAGCGACCGGCCCTGGTGGGCCTTCGCCGGGCAGACGCTGTGGTCCCCTTCCTCCAACTTCGTCCTGGTCGCCGTCCCGCTATTCCTGCTGATGGGCGAGATCCTGTTGCGCGCGGGGTTGAGCGACCGGCTGTACAAGGCGCTGAACGTCTGGCTGAACCGGCTGCCCGGCGGGCTGCTGCACACCAACATCGTGAGCTGCGCGGTGTTCTCCGCCATCAGCGGGTCTTCCGTCGCCACGGCGGCCACCATGGGCAGCGTCGCACTGCCGTATTTCACGGATACGAAGTACAGCCAGCGCATGGTGCTCGGCTCGCTCGCGGCCGGCGGGGCGCTGGGCAACCTGATCCCGCCGGGCATCACCTTCATCATCTACGGCCTGATCACCGAAACCTCGGTCGGCCAACTTTACATCGCCGCGATCTTCCCCAGCCTGCTGGTCACCGGCCTGTTCATCGCCGTCATCATGGTGCACGGCCTGACCCACAAGATGGAAAAGCCGCCGGCCTTGCCGTTCAGCGTCAAGCTGCGCGCGCTGGGCGGCCTGGTGCCGACGCTGCTGCTGATGATCCTGGTGCTGGGCAGCATCTATGGCGGCTACGCCACACCGACGGAAGCCGCGGCGCTCGGCGTCGTCGGCAGCGCTGTGTTTGCGGCCATCGAGGGCAAGCTTAGCCTGAAGCTGCTGCACGCCAGCGCGGAGGCCACCGCGCGCAACACCGCGCTGCTGGGGCTGATCATCTTCGGCGCCTACCTACTGAACTACCTGCTGACGGTCATCAACGTACCGCAGGCGCTGGCCGGCTTCATCGGCGGGCTGCCGCTGCCGGGCTGGGCGGTGATGCTCTGTATCCTCGGCCTCTACATCGCGTTGGGGACGTTCATGGAGGGCTTCTCCATGATCATCACCACCGTGCCCGTGGTGTTTCCCATCGTCACCGCGCTGGGCTACGACCCCATCTGGTTCGGCGTCATCGTCACCATGCTGGTGGAGATCGCGCAGATCAGCCCACCCGACGGCACGGTGATGTATGTGTTGCAGGGCATGCGGCCGAAAGGCGGACCCATTACGGATGTGTTCGCGGGGGTGATGCCCTTCCTCGGCGTGTATATGCTCGCCGTGTTGTTGATGATGTTGTTTCCCGGCATCGCCACCTGGCTGCCGAAGATCATGGGTTGATTGAATGTCCCGCCCCGTTCGCATCGCCGTCGATATCGGCGGCACCTTCACCGACCTGCAGATCCTGGATGCGCGCACCGGCGCGGTGGTGGCGTGGAAGACGCCGACCACGCCGGAGGACCCGAGCATCGGCCTGCTGACCGGCGTGACGGAAGCCGCCGCGCGCTTCGGCTTCACGCTGGCCGATGTTGGCCTGCTGCTGCACGGCACCACCATCGCCACCAACGCGGTGCTGGAACGCAAGCTGGCGCGCGGCGTGCTGCTGACCACCGCGGGCTTCGAGGACGTGCTGGAGATAACCCGGCACTTCCGCCGCGACGTCTACGGCCTGGCGCCCGACCCCTTCCCGGTGCTGGTCCCGCGCGACCGCCGGCTTGGCGTGGCGGAGCGCATGCGCGCCAACGGTACGGTTGAGACCGCTCTGGACGAAGCCTCGCTGCCCGCGCTGCTGGCCCGCATCGACGCGGCGCAAGCGGAAGCGGTCGCCATCAGCCTGCTGCACGCCTACGCCAACCCCGCGCATGAACAGGCGCTGAAGGCCTGGCTGGCGCAGGCGCGCCCCGGGCTCCCGGTCTCGATCTCCTCCGAGATCAGCCCGGAAATCCGCGAATACGAACGCAGCAGCACCACGGTGCTGAACGCGCTGCTGGTGCCGGTGGTGAAGGCGTACCTGGAAAAGCTGGAAGCCCGCCTCGGCGAAGGCGGCTTCTCCCCCATGGTGTTCCTGGTGCAGTCCAATGGCGGCGTGTGCAGCCTGCGCACCGCGGCCGAGCAGCCCGCACGCCTGCTGCTCTCCGGCCCCTCCGGCGGCGCGCTGGCCGCCGGCCGCATCGCGGAACTGCTGGGTAAGCCGAACCTGGTCGCGGTGGACATGGGCGGCACCAGCTACGACGTCTCGGTGGTGCAGGCCAACCGCGTCGGCGTGGTGACACAAGGAGAAATCGACCGCCTGCCAGTGCGCCTGCCGATGGTGGAAATGCGCACCATCGGCGCCGGCGGCGGCAGCATTGGCAGCGTCGATGCCGGCGGGCGGCTCACTGTCGGCCCGCGCAGCGCCGGTGCGCGGCCCGGCCCCGTGGCCTATGCCCGTGGCGGCACCGAGCCCACCGTCACCGACGCCAACCTGGCGCTGGGCCGGCTGGACCCGGACTACTTCCTCGGCGGCGCGATGAAGCTGGACATGGCGGCCACGCGCACTGCCATCGCCGCGCGCGTCGGCACGCCACTCGGCCTCAGCACGGAGGACGCGGCGCAGGGCATCGTCACCGTTGTCAACGCCAATCTCGGTGCCGCCGTGCGGCTTTCGCTGTTCGAGAAGGGCCTCGACCCCCGCGACTTCGCGCTGCTCAGCTTCGGCGGTGCCGGCGGGCTGCACGCCACCGATGTTGCGACCGAGATGGGCATCAACGAAGTCGTCTTCCCACGCGAACCCGGCACGCTCTCAGCCTACGGCATCCTGTTCTCCGACCTGGTGCAGGACCTCGCTCGCTCTCGCCTGCTGCGCGCGGATGACGCCGCGCTGCCCGCCATCGGCGCCCTGGTCGCGGAGCTGCGCGCCGAGGCCGACGCCAAGCTGGCCGCCGATGGCGTCGCCGCCGATGCACGCGAAATCCTGGTCGCCGCAGATATGCGCTACCACGGCCAGGCCTTCGAACTGCTGATCCCCTGGGGCGACATCGCGGCGCCGGACAGCGCGGCCCTCACCGCGCTGAAGCTGCGCTTCCACGCCATGCACAAGCAGCGCTTCAGCTACGACAGCCCGACCGAGGCGGTGGAGATCGTCACGCTGCGCGTCACCGCCATCGGCCGGCTGCCGAAACCCGAAGCCGCTGAGGCCGTGCCCGCCGCGCGCCCCGCCCTGAAAGGCCAGCGCCGCAGCTACGAAAGCGGCGCCTGGCGCGACATTCCCGTCTGGGACCGCGAGGCGCTGACATCTGAGACGCTGACCGGCCCCGCGCTGGTGGAGGAACCCTTCGCCACGCACTTCATCAGCCGCGGCTGGACCGCAACGCCCGGCGCCGCCGGCGCGCTCATTGCGAAGAGGACCGCGTAATGCTCGGCCCGATCGAAATCGAAGTCATCCGCAACGCGCTGACCGCCGCCGCCGCCGAGATGGATGTGACGGTGTGGCGCACCAGCCGCAGCACCATCGTGCGCGAGCTGCTCGACTACTCCACCGCCGTGTTCGACGCTGCGGGCAACAACGTCGCGCAGTCGGCGCGCATCCCCGGCCACCTGAACAGCATGTCGCATTTGCTGCGCGAGATCCTGGACAAGTACGTGGACCCCGCGACCTGGGGGCCGGATGACGTCGTCATCACCAACGACCCCTATTGCGGCGGCCAACACCTGCCGGACATCGTGGCGTTCAAGCCGGTCTTCGTCGGCGGCCGGCGCATCGCCTTCGTCGGCACGCTGTGCCACCACATCGACGTGGGTGGGCTTGCGGCCGGCAGCTACGCCGCCAAGGCCATCGAGATCTTCCAGGAAGGGCTGCGCATTCCGCCGGTCAAGCTGATCGAGAACGGCAAGCGCAACGACGGCATCTGGGCGATGATCCGCCAGAACGTCCGCAAGCCGGACCTGCTGCTGGGCGACCTCACCAGCCAGATCGCCAGCCTGGATGTCGGCGCCGCCGCGCTGCATCGCCTGGCCGCGCGCTACGGCGCCGACGGCATGATGGAAGCCAGCGCGCGCATCCTGGACATGAGCGAGCAGGCCATGCGCGCCGCGATCAGCGCCATGCCGGACGGCACCTATGAGTTCACCGATTTCCTTGACGACGACGGCATCGACATCGGCAAGCCGATCCGCCTGCATGTCAGCCTTTGCGTCCACGGCGACGAGATCACCGTCGATCTCTCCGGCTGTTCGGCGCAGGTCACCGGCCCGACCAACGCCACGCTGGCCAGCAGCAACAGCGCGGTCATGTTCGCCATCATGTGCGCCAGCATGTCCGGCAACAGCGGCGACGAGGCCTTCCTGGCCAATGCCGGCTGCTACCGCCCCATCCGCACCATCGCGCCGGAAGGCCTGGTGGTGAACGCGCAGTTCCCCGCGCCCGTCGTGCATCGCGTCGCCGTCACGCACCGGCTGCTGAACGCCATGTTCGGCGCGCTGCACCAGGTGGTGCCGGACCGCATTCCCGCCGCGTATTACGGCAACAGCTATGTCACCACCTTCCAGACCGTCGCCGCCGACAACAGCCGCGAAGTGCTGGTGGAAATCGAGATCGGCGGCAGCGGTGCGCATCCGGCGAAGGACGGCGTCAACGCCTATGCCTCGGGCATGCACAACAATTCGAACATCCCGATCGAGATGATCGAGAGCCAGATGCCGCTGACCATCACGCGCTACGAACTGCTGCGCGATTCCGGCGGCCCCGGCATGCGGCGCGGCGGCCTGGGCCTGGCGCGCGAATGGCGCGTGGACAGCGCCGCCTGCCTGTTCACCGCCAACATGGACCGCTTCGTCCACGCGCCCTATGGCCTGGCTGGCGGCGGCCCAGCCTCGCTCGGCAAGCTGATCCACGTGCAGCAGGGCGTCGAGCACGACCTGCCGCCGAAGTCCGACAACATCGTCCTGAAGCAGGGCGACCGCGTGCGGCTGGAAACCAGCGGCGGCGGCGGCTTCGGCCCGCCGGCCCAGCGCGACCCGGCGCTGGTCGCGCGCGACATCACGCTGGGCTACGTCAGCCCGTGAGCTTCGACCCCGCCGCGCACCGCATGGTGCCGGAGCAGCGTTGGTTCGAGGATTTCACCCTGGGCGAGCGCTTCGTGCTGCCCAGCCGCACCATGACCAGCGGCATCTTCGCGGCCTTCCAGGTGGCCAGCGGCGACAACCACCCGGTGCACTACGACCGCGAGTTCTGCCGCCGCCACGGCCATGCGGAGATGCTGGCGCACGGCTTTCAGGTGGTGATCCAAACCTGTGCTGGCGCCGGCCTGTTCCCGCACATGGTGGAGGACAGCCTGCGCGGTTTCATCGAGCAGTCCAGCCGCTTCCTGGCGCCGGTGCTGCTGGGCGACACGGTCTATCCCTGCCTCACCGTCGACGAACTCAGCCCCAACCGCAGCACCGGCGTCATCGGCCTGGCCAGCACGGTCCACAACCAGCATGGCGTGCTGGTGGTGGAAGGCCGGCACCGCTACCTGCTGAGCAAGCGCAACGCTGGAGCATGATCTCCGCCTGCTGAAGCGGCGATCGTGCGCCAGGCATTTTCGATAGGCTGCTTCACGGCTTGCGGCGATTCCGCCTTGGCCGATCAGGCTCTACCGCAGCAGCGCCTCCCAGCGGGTGACCTCGGCGGCGACATAGGCTCCGGCTTCAGCCAGGCTGAGGTCCAGCACGCGGTCGGCACCCAGTTCCGCCATGCGCAGCCGCAGCCTTTCGCTCCGCAGTGCGCGGGCGAAGGCGGCGTGGATTTCCTGGCGCAGCGGCAGCGGCGTGGCGCTGGCGACCCAGGCCGCCTGCCACACCGTCATGTCCGCTGGCACGCCCATCTCGCGCCAGGTCGGCACGTCCGGTGCGTGCGGGCTGCGTTGCGCGCCGGTGACGGCAAAGGCGCGGGCCTGACCGGCGCGGGCGGTGTGCAGCGCTACCGTGGCTACGTCGAACACGATGTTGATCCGCCCGGCGATCAGGTCCAGCTGCGCCGGTGCGCCGCCGCGGTACGGCACCGCCACCAGCTCCAGCCCGGTGGCCTTGAGGAACAGCAGCCCCGCCAGTTGCAGCGTGCCGGCGCCCGAGGAGGTGGCGTAGTCGAACCGCCCCGGCTCGGCGCGGGCCATGGCCAGCAGCTCCCGCAAATCCCGCGCCGGCACGTTGTTGGCCACCAGCATTACCATCGGGCTTTCCGCCACGACGCTGACCGGCGTCAGCGCCGTCGCCACATCCACGCTGGCATTGGGGGCCATCACCCGCAGCCCGGCCTGGCCGGTATTGCTGAACAGCGCCGTATGGCCATCGGGCGGGGCACGCACCACCACCTCGGCACCCAGCATGCCCTGGGCGCCCGGGCGATTCTCCACGATCACGGGGAAGGGGAGTTGCGCCGTCAGCGCCTCCGCCATCACCCGCGCCACCGTGTCGTTGGAACCGCCGGCGGCGGCGGAGACGATGAAGCGTACCGGCCGCTCCGGCCAGGCCTGGGCGGGGCTGGCCAGCAGCAGCAGCAGGGCCAGCCAGCGCCGCATCAGGCCACCAGCTTGCGCATGAAGCGCCGCGATGCGCGGAAGTAGGGCCGCACCCGCGCGGTCCATTCCGTCGTGCGGGCCTGGTCCCATTCCGGCGTCTGGTTCACTTCCGGCCGCTCGAACCGATAGGCCGCCAGCAGGTTCGGCGCGCCGCCGTCCAGCCGCTGGAACCTGGTGCCGCCGATGCAGCCGGGGCAACTGGTCAGCATCGGCAGGTGCTCGCCCTCATACCAGGCAAAGACCGCTTCCAGGTGTTCCGGCGCGATGTCCAGCTCCACCGTGTACAGGTAGGGGAACGGCCCCGTCACATTGCCCAGCGATGCCAGGCGCTTGTAGGGAATGCCAGCCGGCGCCGCGGCCGGGGCCGGGTCCAGCCAGGTCCATACATCCGCCGCGTCCTCGATGTTCACATAGTGCGGGCCGGCGATGCGACCCTGCACGATGACCATATCCGCCATATGGGCTTCCTCCACGTTTCGCGCCATCATCACGGCAATGCCGAGACAGGCAAGAGGAGACACGCCATGGCCCGCCTTCCGTACAGCAATCCGAACGACCCCGAGCGCGCCGAAGCCGCCCGCGTGGTGACCGAGAGCCGCAAGAAGATCGGCCATCTGCACCGCATGCTGATGCACAGCCCGCCGCTCTCCATCGGCTGGATCCAGTTCTGGGACGCGGTGCGGCGCAAGACCCACCTCTCCGGCGCGCTGCGCGAACTCGTCATCTGCCAGGTCGCCGCCATCAACGGCGCGCAGTATGAATGGCAGGCCCATGCGCCAATCGGCCTGGAGGAAGGCCTGCGGCAGGAGCAGCTGGACGCCCTGCCGAACTGGGCCGACAAGCCCGCGCTGTGGACCGCCGCCGAGGCCGCCGCGCTCGGCCTATGCGACGAGATGACCAAGAAGGTGCATGTCGCCGACGGCACTTTTGCGCGTGCCAAGGCGGCCCTGCCGGAACGCCATGTGGTCGAGCTGGTCGTCACCATCGCCAGCTACAACTGCGTCTCCCGCGTGCTGGAGGCGCTGGAGATCAATGGGGCCGACCCGCTGTGAACGGCGCGGAATGGCTGGTCCGTAGCCTGAAGGCCTCGGGCATCGAGCACTTTTTCTTCGTCGATGCCGTCCTCCGCCGCTCCCTGTTGGAAATGGAGCGCCTGGGCGTGCAGCCGGTGCTGGCGCATACCGAAAAGGCCGCGGTCTACATGGCCGACGCCTATGCGCGTATCGCCGGCGTGCCCGGCGTGGTCGCGGCGCAGTCGGTCGGCACCGCCAACCTGGCCGCTGGCCTGCAGGACGCATATCTCGGCCGCAGCCCGGTCATCGCGCTGACCGGCCACAAGGTGCAGGCGCAGCAGCACCGCAACGCCTATCAGGAACTCAACCACGCGCCGCTGTTTGCGCCGGTCACCAAGCACAGCGCGCTGTGCGACACGGCGGACGACCTGGCCCGCCAGTTCCGCCAGATCTGGGCGGCGGCGGTCAGCGTGCCCGCCCGCCCGGTGCACCTGGACTTGAACGGCCTGATGGGCGAGTTCGTCGAGACCAGCGAAACCGCGGTGCCGCCCGCCGCGCTGGGCCATTGGCGCCTGCCGCTGCACCGCCCGCTGGCAGACCCCGAGAGCATCGCCAGCGCAGTCAAATCGCTGCTTTCCAGCAGCAAGGCCTGCATCGTCGCCGGCGACGGCGCCGCGCTGTCCGGCTGCGGCGCGGAAGTTCTGGCCCTGGCGGAGCTGTTGCAGGCGCCCATCGCCACCTCGCTCGGTGCGCGCGGGATTGTCCCGACCACGCATCCGCTCGCGGTCGGTGTGGTCGGCAACTACTCGGCGCCGCCGGCCAACCAGGTGGTGTGCGATGCGGAACTGGTGTTCTTCATCGGCTGCGATACCGGCGACCAGATGACGCATACCTGGCGCGTGCCCGCCATCGGCACCCGCGTGGTGCAGCTGGACGCCGATGCCTCCGAATTCGAGCGCAGCTACGCCACCGAAGCCACCATGCTGGGCGACCCCAAGGCCACGCTGGCCGCGCTGCTGGCGGCACTTGGTAAGCCCACGCGCGACAGCAGCTACCTGCACGCCGCGCAAGCCACCATGGTCGCTTGGCGCGCCAGCATGGCCCCGCGCCTGACCAGCGACGCCGTCGCCATCGACCCCGCGCGCCTCTGCGCGGAGATCACTGCCGCCCTGCCGCAGGACGGCATTCTGGTGGCTGATACCGGCTATTCCGGCATCTGGACCGGCACGCTGATCGACTTCAACGGCGCCGGGCAAACCTATCTGCGCGCCGCCGGCTCGCTCGGCTGGGCCTTCCCGGCTTCGCTCGGCGCCAAATGCGCGGCCGGTGCGCGCAAGGTGGTGTGCTGGACCGGCGATGGCGGCTTCTACTACCACCTGCCGGAGCTGGAGACGGCGCGCCGGCTCGGCATTGCGGTCACGGTGGTGGTCAACAACAATTCCGGCTTCGGCCAGGGCTGGCCCAACTACCTGAAGCAGGCGGGCAACCGCCCCAAGGCGGCCGAGCAGGTACTGCGCTTCGGCCCGACCAACTTCGCCGATGTCGCCCGCAGCTTCGGCCTCAAGGGCATCCGCGTGGAACACCCCAGCCAGATCGCCGGCGCGCTGCGCGAGGCGATGGCGTCCAACGAAACCGTGGTGGTGGATGTCGCAACCGAGATCGAGGCGCGTGCTCCCGAACCCTGGAACCCCGGCGTCTGATCGCTGAAGGGCCGCAGGGCCCGGAAGCGTGAATCAGCCGCCCCGAACGAAGTGAGGAACCAAGAAAATGGCACGCGTAGCAGTCATCGGCGCTGGCACCATGGGGCATGCCCTGGCGCTGGTCTTCGCCCTCGGCGGCCACCAGGTCCGCCTGACCGACAGCAGCGAGAAGACGCTGGCCCGCGCCCAGGGCCTGATGGAAAAGGCGCTGGCAACGCTGGTCGCCAATGGCGAGGCGCCGGCCGAATGGACCAGCGCCCACCTGGCACAGATGGTCACCCGCCACCACGACCTGGCCGAGACGGTGGACGGCGCCGAGGTCATCGTCGAAGCGATCATCGAGGTGCCCGAGGCCAAGCGCGTGCTCTACGCGCAACTGGCCGAATGCGCGCCGAAGGACGCGGTCATCGCCAGCAACACCTCGCAGCTGGACGTCTTCCCGCTGATCCCGGAATCGCTGCAGGCGCGCAGCATGATCGCCCATTGGTACACGCCGCCCTACCTGGTGGATCTGGTGGACGTGATCCCCGGCCCCAGCTGCGAACCCGCATTGGTGGACAAGGTCCACACCATGCTGGCCGAGATGGGCAAGCAGCCGCTGCGGCTGCGCAAGTTCGTGCCCGGCTATGTCGCCAACCGCATCCAGGGCGCCATCGGCGCCGAGGTGCAGTACCTGCTCGAGGAAGGCGTCGCCTCGGCCGAGGAGATCGACGCCGCCATCATCCACGGCCTGGCGTTGCGCCTGCCCATCCTGGCGGTCTTCGCCAAGGCGGACTTCACCGGGTTGTCGCTGAGCCAGAGCATCCTCAAGAACGGCAGCTACACCCCGCCGCCGCCGCGCCGCCAATCCGCGGTGCTGGACAAGCTGGTGGCGGAGGGCCGCACCGGCGTGCTCTCCGGCGCCGGCTATTATGATTGGGACACGGACGCCGAAAAGCTGTTCGAGACCCGCGACAAGAAGCTGATCGAGCTGAAGCAGGCTCTGCGGAAAATCGGCACCATGGCAGGGCTGGAGCGCGACCAATGATCACCTACGACCTCAAGGGCAAGACGGCGCTGGTCACCGGCGGTGCCTCCGGCATCGGCCTGGCCTGCGTCACGCTGCTGGCCAAGTCCGGCTGCAAGGTGGCGATCAACCACCTGGCCGACGACGCCCGCGGGCTGGAACAGGTGGAGCGCCTGACCGCGCTCGGCCTGGACGTCATCAGCGCCCCCGGCAATGTCGGCAAGGCTGGCGAGTGTGAGGCCATGGTCACCCAGGCCATCGCCGACCTCGGCCGGCTGGACTACCTGGTCAACAACGCGGGCACGCCGGGCACCATCACCACCGTGGCACCGCGGGAGATGGATCGCATCACCGAGGAACTGTTCGACGCGGTGGTCGAGGTGAACCTGAAGGGCGTGTTCCGCTGCACCAAGGCGGCGCAGGTGGCGTTGAAGGCCAGCCACGGCGCAGTGGTTTCCACCGCCAGCATCAGCGGGTTCGACGCGGCGGGTTCCTCCATGGCCTATGGCGCCACCAAGGCCGGCGTCATCAGCCTGACGAAGAACTTCGCCCGCGCGCTGGGGCCGGAGGCGCGCGCCAACGCCATCGCCCCCGGTGCGGTGGACAGCACCTGGCAGATCCAGTGGACCAACGAGCAGCGCGCGGGGTCCATCGACAAGGCGCTGCTGAAGCGCCGCTGCACGCCGGAAGACCTGGCCGAGGTGGTGGTCTTCCTGCTGGCCGGCGCCGCCATGGTGACAGGCCAGACGGTGGTGGTGGATGGCGGGCTGACGCTGGCTTGATGGTTTGCGCGGGGGCTGGCGAAGCCCCCGCCTTCTGCCGCAGGATGCTGCGACGCAACACCAGGACCGCACCATGCCGTTGATCGACGCCGACCGCTTCCTGCATGACCTCAACGAGCTGCGTCAGATCGGCAAGTTCAAGACCGGTGTCCACCGCCCGACCTATTCGCCCGAGGACATGGCAAGCCGCCGCTGGCTGATGGAGCGCCTGTCCGAATGCGGGCTGGAACCCAGCATCGACGGCATCGGCAACGTCTATGGCCGCCACAAGGGCCCCGGCCCACATCTGCTGGTCGGCAGCCATATCGAAACCCAGAACCAGGCGGGCTGGCTGGACGGCGCGCTGGGCGTCGTCGCCGGCGTCGCCCTGGCCCGTGCCGGGCTGCCGGTGGATGTCTGCGCCTTCGCCGACGAGGAAGGCCACTTCGAGGGCGGCTTCCTCGGCAGCCGCAGCATCATCGGTGAACTGACCGAAGACGAGATCGACCGCAGCCGCAGCCGCAACGACGGCACGCCGCTGCGCGATGCCCTGGCCGCCGCCGGCCTGGCCGGCAAGCCGCGCATGCAACTGGAACCCGGCCGCCACAAGGGGTTCTTCGAGATGCATATCGAGCAGGGCACCCAGCTGGAGAATGCCGGCCTGCGCGTCGGCGTCGTCACCGGCATCGTCGCGATCTGGCAGTGGCACATCCGCTTCCAGGGCCAGCAGGACCACGCCGGCGGCACCACCATGGCGGAACGCAAGGACGCCGGCCTCTCCGCGGTGCGTCTGCTGGCGGCCATCGACGCCGAGTTCCCGCGCATCTGCGGCCCGCGCAGCGTCTGGACCACCGGGCGCATCACGCTGGACCCCGGCGCGCCCAGCATTATCCCCGGCGTGGCCGAGGTGCTGTTCCAGTTCCGCGACGTGGAAGTCCCGGTGCTGGAGCGCATGGAGGAAACCCTCCGCCGCCTGGTGGCGGAGAGCAACCGCCGCGAGAAGTGCCCAGCCACGCTGACCCAGATGAGCCGTGCCACCCCGGCGCTGTGCGACCCCGCGATGATGGCGGCGCTGGATGCCGCCGCCGAGCAGCACGCGCCGGGCGTCTGGCAGCGCATGCCGAGCGGCGCCGGGCATGACGCGCAGTACATCGCCAAGCGCATGCCGGTTTCCATGCTGTTCACCCCCAGCATCGGCGGCATCAGCCACCATTGGGCCGAGGACACCAAGGCCGAGGACCTGGCGCTGGGCATCCAGGTGCTGGGCGACGCCGCGGCGCGCTTCCTGGCCGGGTAGCGCCACCAAATCCTGCTGGTATTCCAGCCCGCGTGCTACAACATGCGGAACGAAGCCGGGCAGGGACCAGCATGGGCAACACCGAAATCGTTCTCATCGTGCTTGTCCTGCTGGCGGTGTTCACCGCCGCCAAGGGCATCCGCACGGTGCCCCAGGGCCAGGTCTGGACGGTGGAACGCTTCGGCGCCTTCACCAAGCTGATGCAGCCGGGGCTGAACTTCCTGGTGCCGTTCATGGACCAGGTCGGCCGCCGCCTGAACGTGCAGGAAGTGGTGCTCGATATCCCCGAGCAATCCGTCATCACCAAGGACAATGCCTCGGTCGCGGTGGACGGCATCGTCTATTACCGCGTCATGGACCCGGCCAAGGCGGCCTATGCGGTGCAGAACCTGCAGCAGGCGCTGACCAGCCTGGCCATGACCAACATCCGCGCCGTGATCGGCGAGATGGACCTGGACGCCACGCTGTCCGGCCGCGAGCAGATCAACTCCTCCCTGCTGCGCATATTGGATGGCGCAACCGAGCCCTGGGGCGTCAAGGTCAGCCGCGTGGAACTGCGCAAGGTGGAGCCGCCGGAGACCCTGGTGCGCGCCATGAACCTGCAGATGACCGCCGAGCGCGAGCGCCGCGCCAGCGTGATGCGCGCCGAGGGCGAGAAGCAGGCCCTGGTGTTGCAGGCCGAGGGCCGCCAGCAATCCGCCATGCGCGACGCCGAGGCGCGTGAGCGCCTGGCCGAGGCCGAGGCCAAGGCGACGCGGCTGGTGGCCGATGCCGCCTCCGGTGCCGGCGAGGCGGCGCTGCGCTACTTCATCAGCGACAAATACGTCCGCGCCTTCGAGGCCCTGGCCGGCAACCCCAACAGCAAGCTGGTGGTGGTGCCGATGGAGGCGACCGCGCTGTTCGGTGGCATTTCCGCCGCGTTGCAGATGCTGCAACCCCCTGGTGCCGCCGGCCCGACGCCACCGCCCGCCCCGCACCAGCCCATGCCGCCGCCGCAGCCCGGCCCGGCGCTGTCCGGGGGCGGCGGGAACGCATCCTCCGGCGGAGGTGCGAATCCGTCCTCCAGCGGAGGTGGGAATCCGTCCTCCAGCGGAGGCGGGAATCCATGGACCCAGGGCTGATATGGGTCCTTGCCGGCCTGATCCTGCTGGGCGCCGAGCTGGCGCTGCCCGGGATATTCCTGCTCTGGGTCGGGTTGGCGGCGATCGGTACCGGCCTGTTCGTGCTGCTGGTGGCGCCGCTGTTCTGGGAAACCGCCATTGCCTTCCTGGTGTTCCTGGTCGCCGGCATTGCGGTGGCGGTGCGGCTGAAGCGCACCCCGCATGCCCGCCCCAACCTGAACACGCCGGATGCCGGGCTGGTGGGCCGCCACGGGGTGCTGGTGGCCGCTGAAGGCCCACAGCAGCGCGTGCGCGTCGGCGACAGCGATTGGCCGGCCCGCCTGACCCGCCACGCCGCCGCCCAACCCGGCGAGGCCGTGCGGGTGGAGGCGGTGGACGGCACCACCCTGGTGGTCCGCCCGCTGACCCCTTGAACCCGTGGGTGGGCGGCGCAACATGCCCGGCATGGAAAACGATCCATTCGGCCGCCCCCGCAACCCGCCCGTGCTGGACATGACGCTGGACGGGCAGTTCCGCACGGCCCCCGAAGCCGCCGCGCGGCCCCGCACTTGGCTCGACCGGGCGCTGGGCAAGGTCAGCGGCCTGGCGCTGCTGTTGGCGCTGGGGGCTGGCGGCCTGCTGCTGGCGGCGCTGGCGGTGGTCGCCATCAGCTTGCTGCTGCCGGTGGTGCTGGTGGCCGGCGTGGTCGGCGCCGGCACGCTGTACTGGAAGCTGCGCCGCGCCGGGCTGGGCCGCCCGGGCGTGCGGTTCACGGTGGTACGCCGCTGAGCGGACCCGGCTTCAAGATCGACCCCAGCCGGCTCTACGACGTCGGCGCCGATGGCGTGCCGCGCACCGACAGCAGCGCGCCGCCCGCGTTCCTCTCCTACCGTCACCGCCTGCTGCTGGGGCTTTCCGCCATGGCGGCATTGCTGCTGGCGGGGTTGGCCGCGGCCAGCATCATCAGCCTGGCGCTGGGCTGGCGCTTGCTGGCGGCGGGCTTCGGCCTGCTGACGCTGCTGGCCAGCCCCTTGCTGCTGCTGGGCCCGGCGCAGGATTGGTGGCGGCATCGCCGCGGCCGCCGCCGGCGGCACCACACCCGTCCGGCAGGCTTCGGCGGCTGAAGCGGTGACCCCGCTGCGGGCCGTGTTGAGCGACTGACCCCCGCCCGTTGCCGCTTCCGGCTTGGGGCGTGCAGCGCGGCGTTTCGTCAGGCCAAGGCGCCCTCATGCCGCAACAGCCACTGCTTGCGCGGCAGGCCGCCGCCATAGCCGGTCAGCGCGCCATTGGCGCCGACCAACCGATGGCACGGCACCACGATGCTGATAGGGTTCGCCCCATTCGCCGCCCCGACCGCGCGCATCGCCGCGGGGCGACCCAACTGCACCGCCAGCGCGCCATAGGTGGTGGTCTGCCCGCAGGGTATGCGCACCAGCGCCGCCCAGACGGCGCGCTGGAACGCGGTCCCGGCGGTCGCCCAAGCTACCTCGCCCAGCGCCGGGAACTCGCCCGCGAAGTACCGCGCCAGCGCGTGCCGGACGGCGCTTGGGGCTGTCCCGGCCTCGGGCGCCAGCGCGCCATAGTGCAGCCGCAGCAACCGTTGCATCCGCGCCGCGTGGTCGTGAAAGTCCGCCGCGCGCAGGATGCCGGCCGCATCGGTCACCAGCAGCATCTCGCCCAGCGGCGAGGCCATCCGGTCCAGCAGCAGCCGTTCAGGCAGCGGCATCGGCCTCGGCCTGCGCGCGCAGCCCGAACACCTCGGCCAGCAACTGGTAACTGCGCAGCCGCGCCGCTGGCTCGAAGGTCGCGGTCAGCACGGCAATCTCGGCCGCGCCGTGCCGCGCCGCCAGCGCCTCCAGCTTGGCCTTCACCTGCTCCGGCGCGCCGACCAGGGCCTTGGCCTTCATTCGCTCGATATGTGCCCGCTCATGGTCCGAATACGGGTAGGCCTCGGCCTCCTCGATGCTCGGCAGCGGCACGTATTGCCCCTTGTCCCGCATCAGCCGAGCCAGCGCGCGGGACTGGAACACGCGCCAAGCCTCCGCCTCGGTATCCGCGGTCAGCGCGAAGACCGCCAGTGCGGCATGCGGCTTGGCTAGGCGCCCGGCCTGCCCGGCATGCGGCTGGAAGCCCTCGCGATAGACATCCAGCGCCTGCTCGCTGCCCTGGTCCGAGATGAAGTGCGCGAAGCAGTAGGGCAGGCCGAAATAGGCGGCGACCTGGGCGCCATAGTCGGAACTGCCGAGGATCCACACTTCTGGTCGTGTCGTCACCTGCGGGCTGGCCCGTACCGCGCGGAAGGGGTGGTTCTCCGGCAGGCCATCGCCCAACCAGCCCATCAGGTCGCGCACCATGCTGGGGAACTGCTCCGCCGCCTCGTTCGCGCGCGGGTTCAGCGCGAAGGCGGTGCGGCCATCGCTGCCGGGCGCCCGGCCGAGGCCAAGGTCGATTCGCCCCGGCGCCAGGGCTTCGGCCACGCGGAACTGCTCGGCCACCTTCAGCGCGGAGTAGTGCGGCAGCATCACCCCGGCGGTGCCGATGCGAATCCGGCTGGTGGTCGCGGCAATGGCCGCCACCAGCATTTCCGGCGCGCTGCCGGCGTGGCTTTCGCTGTTGTGGTGCTCGGCCAGCCAATAGCGGTGGAAACCCCACGCATCCGCCTTGCGGGCCGCGACCAGCGTATTGCGGATGGCCTCGGCCGCGCTGCCGCCGGCGGTGATGCTGGATTGATCCAGGATGGACAGGCTGAGCGGCATGGGGCGACCTCCGGC
>CANBNK010000088.1 GCA_947371015.1 Acetobacteraceae bacterium
GTGCCGCGGCTGATAGGCGCGAGGACGTCGGCCGGCAGCACAGCATGGATGCCCTGATGCGCCAGTTCGGCGCGACGGCGCGCCGGCAACGCGGGACCCACCAGCACGATCGGGTCTTCCCGATCCACCATCCGCAGCGCCCCCACCAGCCCGGGCAGCGCCATGCCAGCCTGGGTAGGCGCCGCGGCAATGACCCGGCCATCCGGCAGCCGCCCGAGGCGCCAAAGACCCGGGGCCAGTTCCTCTGCAAGGCCAAGGCCCATTGCCGTCGCCGTCTCCTGCATCAGGGCTGCAATCGACAGGGCAAAGCAGGTGACCTCGTCCTTGGTCAGGACTTCGTCGCGGCGGTGGTCAGCCGGGCAAATCGCCACCGGCGCATCATCTTGCCAGCGGATAATCCGCTCCTCGGCGCCGCAATCGCAGTCTGGGCACAGGCTCCAAGCGCTGCACCGCTCGCCATGCAGCAGGACACCCAGTTCGAGCAGGCGGGCAAATGTAGCGGCTTCATCGGGCCGATGCTGGCGGCCCAACATCACCACCGGCTCGCCCGACCGGCTAAGCTGCCAGAGCCGCGTCTGCAGGCTGTCGTGCATGGACCAGATTGTTCAAGGCCAGCAGCGCCATCACGCGCTTCTTGTGGCGGCTGCGGGGGAAGCTGACCGAATCGTCCGGCTTGATCTTCACGCTGATCGTCGGTGGCCGCCGGCCGGGACCCTTGAGGACGATGCGGATGGTCACATGCGCCAGCCGCCAGGCATCGTCGCCGTAGACGATGTCGGTCCGGCTTTGGTGCAGCAGCCTCAGCGCGTTACCAGCAGGATCACGCAGCGTCAGCGAGAACAGCGTCTTTTCCCGGCCGGTCTTGATGTTGGTGGCCACGCGGTTCGCCTGCGCTTCCACGATCAGGATGTGGTCGATCTCCTCGTCGTCACCCTTCCTAAAGGCGTAGGCGCCGCTGGAGCGCTCCAGCGGCGCCAGCGTGTACAAACGCTGCGCGTCGGCAGCCAGGAACAGATCGGGATGGCCAAGGAGGCTGCTGGCGAAGGCCTGGGCCAGATCCTTCCGTCGCTTTTTGGCGCAGCCCCAGACGGTCAGCCTGCCGGTGACCGCGGAGTAGGAGATGACAGCCGTGTCCACCTCCTGGAAGCCGATCACGCCGTCATCATCGCCCTTGACCACCTCGGTCGACACTGGCGGTGCGCCATGGCGCACGGCGATGCAAAGCTCACCGTCATCCTCATAGTCGCGGACGCGGCAATACTTCCCGCGGAGGTCGGCCGCGAACATCTCGGCCGCGCGCAGCCGCAGGTCCTCCAGCGTCTCCGGCGTCACCTCAGGGAGGATGCCCTCCTCACGGGCATTGAACTCGGACACGCTGGGCGGGGCGATGAAGACCGAGGTGTGCTCCGCCTCGGCGAAGACCTGCGGGTGGTCGACGAAGGCGAGCAACGCGATATCGCGGGAGGTGGCCGTTGCCGGTGCTTCGGGATCGATCAGCACCACCCGCTGCCGTGCCGCCTCGTCCAGGATCAGCTGCATGCCCGGCACGCTGTCGAGCCGCACGATCCGGTGCAGGTCATGGACCAGCGTATCGGGATAATTGTCACGGGGCCCGAGCAGGAACTCGCTGATCCGCCTGCGGCCCTCGGCGGGGTCGGAGGCCAGAAGCTCGAGATCGAGGTCCTTAAGGCCGGCGGCATGCTTGCCGAGGAGGCGGCCGAGGACCTCCCAGTTAGCGGTCTTGAGGAAGCGCTGGTTGGCGAACTTGGTGAAGTCCTTCTGCACGTTGCCTTCCGGTAATGTGGAACATAACAAGTACATCATCGCGCTTGGGCTTGTCGAATCGATTCTGCTGGGGCGTGAAACACCGGCCAGGCAGGGCCGGTAATCATGGCTATGCCCCCCTCCACACCAGCCAATCTGCATCTTCCACCCCACCTACGCGAGGTCTGCGCCATCCTGGCCAAGGGCCTGGTGCGGCTGCGTAGCCGCGATGCCGAGGAAGCTGCGCGGGATGCCGCCGAGGCCCGGGGGGCGGGAGAGGTTCGCCTACACTCCACCGCCCGCCTGCGCCGTCATGCGAACCCCAGGAGAAAGGGACTCGCATGACCAGACGACCCACCGCTGCACCCGCGGCGGCGCCCAGCATTCCGAAGATTCCGCCTGCGCAGGTGCTGCCGCGGCTGGCGGCGTTGCCCACAACGCCGATCGCGCAGCTGAAGCAGCAATGGCGCGAGTTGTTCGGCAAGGAGCCGCCGCCGTTCAACAAGGCCTATATCCAGAGCCGGCTGGCCTACAGGATCCAGGAACTGGCCTATGGCGGGCTGAAGCCCGAGACTCGCGCCCGGCTGGAAGCGCTGGGCGAGCAGTTGGATGGCGGCAACGTGGTGCTGCGCCGCATCCGCGCCGATAGCCGGCCATTGGCTGGCACGCGCCTGGTGCGGGAATGGCAGGGCGTGCAGCACGTGGTCACGGTGCGCGCCGATGACTTCGAATTCGAGGGGCGGCCATACCAGTCGCTGTCGGCCATCGCCCGCCACATCACCGGCACGCGCTGGAATGGGTGGACGTTCTTTGGCCTGAAAGGAGCCCGCCCATGACCCGCCGGGCCAGCATCGCGCCGGCCATGCCGGCCAGCATGAAGAAGCTGCGCTGCGCGGTCTATACGCGGAAGTCCACCGACGAGGGGCTGGAGAAAGAGTTCAACACCCTCGACGCGCAGCGCGATGCCTGCGAGGCCTATATCACCAGCCAGCGCGCCGAGGGCTGGGTCCTGGTCCGCGACCGCTATGATGACGGTGGCTTCTCCGGCGGCACGCTGGAGCGGCCAGCGTTGCAGCGCTTGCTGCGCGACATCCAGGCCGACCTGGTCGATGTCATTGTGGTCTACAAGATCGACCGGCTGTCCCGCTCACTGATGGATTTCGCCAAGCTGGTGGAGGTGATGGACGCGCACGGCGTCACTTTCGTTTCCGTCACCCAGTCCTTCAATACGACCACCAGCATGGGTCGGCTGACGCTGAACATCCTGCTCAGCTTTGCACAGTTCGAACGCGAGGTAATTGGCGAGCGCATCCGCGACAAATTCGCCGCCTCCCGCGCCCGCGGCATGTGGATGGGTGGCAAGGTGCCGCTCGGCTACGATGTCGTGGCCCGCAAGCTGGTGGTGAACGAGGACGAAGCACCTCGCGTCCGCCGCCTGTTCGAGATCTTCGCCGAGACAGGATCGGGCATCGAGACTGTCCGCCTGCTCCAGGCGGAGGGAGCCACCAGCAAGTCGGGCCGGCCCCTCGACAAGGGCGATGTCTACAAGGTGCTGAACAATCGCACCTATGTCGGCGAGGCCGCGCACAAGGGGCAGGTCTATCCCGGCGAGCACCAGGGCATCGTGCCGCGGGAGCTCTGGGACCGGGCCCACGCCGTTCTGCAAATCAGCCCACGCGTGCGCGCCAACCAGAACCGGGCGCAGACGCCGGCGCTGCTGAAGGGGCTGATCTTTGGGGTGGATGGCCGGGCCCTGTCGCCGACCCATTGCCGCAAGAATGGCCGGCTCTATCGCTATTACGTGGCCCAGCGCGTCCTGAAGGGGGACGCCGCCGGCGACGCCAGCATCCTGCGTCGCGTGTCGGCGGCAGAGATCGAGACGGCGGTCGTCGACCAAGTACGCGCGCTGCTGCGGCAGCCCGAGATCGTGGTCGGTACCTGGCGCGCGGCGCGCGTAGAGGTGCCGCACCTGACCGAGGCAGAAGCTCATGACGCGCTGCATCGGCTCGACCCCCTATGGGATCAGCTATTCCCTGCCGAGCAGGTCAGAATTGTCCGGTCGCTGGTGGAGCGGGTGGTGGTTGGCCCGGCCGGCGCAGACGTTCGGCTGCGGCTGGATGGGCTCGGCGGGTTGGTCCGCGATCTGACCGCCATCGCGCCTGCTGCACTGAGGGCCACGGCATGACGACCGCTACCAGCATCACGGTCCGAGTCCCACTGAAGATTCGGCATCGGCCGGGGCGGAAGACGGTAGTGACACCGATGGCGCTGTCCGGCGTCCCGGCCGTTCCAACGCGCGCCGACCCGGCGCTGGTAAAGGCGATGGCACGGGCATTCCGCTACCAGCGCATGCTCGACCAGGGCCGCCACGGATCATTGACCGAACTGGCGGCTGCCGAAAAGATGGACAGATCCTTCCTGGGCAAGCTCCTCAGTTTGACGCTGCTGGCGCCAGACCTGGTCGAGGCACTGCTGGAGGGCCGTTGCGATCCCGGGCTGCCGCGTCTGCTCCAGCCCCTTCCGGCATGCTGGCACGAGCAGGAGGCCGCCTTGGCTGCCGAACGCCAGCCGGCCACGTTGAAGATCGGCTGATCTAGAAAAATAAGTCGCCATCCGGCTGAGGGGCGTGTTGGTAGCCTACCTCGAGTTCGTGAAGACTACTCGGCGCGCGCCATCTCGCAGGAAGCGCCCGACGGCCAACATCACCGACACTATGTATTGGCCGATGTAGGCGGCACGAGGTCGAGTGCTGCGAGCCACGAGTTTGTGCCCGATTGTCATCGCCAGGCGATGGCGAACGCAACTCTCGGCCCTGCTGCCTCAAAGACAAAATAAAGAAATCAATGCGTTGTGGGGTTGGGAAAAAATCGTCCAAGTCCCGAGGTGCGGAGATAGCCGGCCTCTCAGAGAGAGAAACCACCGCCATATTTTAGTGACCACTCCCAAGCCTTCCGCGCAAATCGCGGCCAAACCTGCGCCTCAGCGCGGTGCCCCCGGAGGGGGAGACTATTTGTGGTGATCTCGACTGGAGCGGGCGAAGGGATTCGAACCCTCGACCCCAACCTTGGCAAGGTTGTGCTCTACCCCTGAGCTACGCCCGCATTCCGCCGAGGGCGCGGCTTCTACCATGCCTCTCGGGGATTGCAAGCGCCCAACGGAAGATTGCGCATATTTCCGTCACCGCCTATCGGACCACCGCGACCCTGCCCCCCTAATCCGCCACGACGGAGCCTCATGGAAACGCCGGAAAGCCTGCTCGCCCGCCTGGTTGCGCTGGGCATCGAAGCCCGCACCACGCAGCACCCCGCGGTTTTCACCGTGGCCGAATCCCAGGCGCTGCGCGGCCAGCTGCACGGCGGCCACGCCAAGAACCTGTTCCTGAAGCCCAAGGCCGGCGCCTTCCTGCTGGCCGTGCTGCAGGAGGACCGGCAGGTTTCGGTCAACGCGCTCGGCCGCGCCGCCGGGGTGGGCCGGGTCAGCTTCGGCTCGGCCGAGGACCTGTTGGCGCAGTTGGGCGTCACCCCCGGCTCGGTCACGCCCTTCGGCATGGTCAACGCCCGACCTGGCGCGGTGCAGGTGGTGTTCGACCGCGGCCTGATGCAGGACCACGAATGGGTAAACTTCCACCCGCTGGTGAACACGGCAACGACCACCATCCGCCCGGGCGACCTGCTGCGCCTGCTGGAAAGCCTGGGCCATCAGCCCGTGCTGCTGGACCTGGACAGCCCCGCAACCTAGCCACCCCCGCTTGCGCCCGCGCCCGAGAGGCGCATCTATCAGCAAAGCGCGCCCCCGTGGGGCGACCCTGCAACCGTGCCCCCCGGGGCAACCAACCAGCCGTGCCCCCCTGAGGGCAACCAGCCAACCGCACCCCTCGGGGTGCCTCTGCCAACCACGCCCCGCCAAGGGGTGACCGCCCAGGAACAGGACCGCCCGCATGGAAGTGCTCTTCGACCCCGCCCGCCAACCGGCCCCGAATGGCGCCGCCCCCAATGGCACCACCCTGGGCGGCCCAGACCCGGTCTCGGACGGTAACCAGCAGACCTTCATGCAGGACGTGGTCCAGGGCAGCCAGCAGGTCCCCATCCTGGTGGACTTCTGGGCCACCTGGTGCGGCCCCTGCAAAACCCTGACCCCGGCGCTGGAAAAGGTCGTGCGGTCGGCCGGCGGCCGCGTCCGCCTGGTCAAGATCGACATCGACAAGAACAAGCAGCTGGTCGCCCAGCTGACCCAGATGGGCCTGCCGCTGCAATCGGTGCCCACGGTGGTCGCCTTCTGGCAGGGCCAGATCGCCGACATGTTCCAGGGCGCCTTGCCGGAATCGGAAGTGAAGAAGTTCGTCGAAGGCCTGCTCAAGGTCGCCGGCGGCCAGATGCCGACCGCCGACCTGCTGGCCGAAGCCAAGCAGGCCGCCGAGCAGGGCGACCACCAGGGCGCCATCGAGACCTTCGGCGCGCTGATCGAGCAGGAACCCGAGAACGCCGACGCCTTCGCCGGCATCGCCCGCTGCCTGATGGCGCTGGGCGAGGAGGCACAGGCGCTGGAGGTCATCAATGACGTCCCGGCCAAGATCGCCGAGCATGCCGAGATCGTCAGCGTCCGCAGCGCGCTGGAACTGGCCGCCGAAGGCCGCCGCGCGCGGGAAAAGTTCGGCGAATACGAAACCCGCCTGGCCGCCGACGCGAACGACCACGCCGCCCGGATCGACCTGGCTGTCGCGCTGAACAGCGCCGACGAGCGTGACCAGGCGGTGGACCAGCTGATCGAGGCGATCAAGCGCGACCGTGCCTGGAACGAGGAAGCCGCCCGCAAGCAGTTGGTGAAGTTCTTCGAGGCCTGGGGCTTCTCGGACCCCGCCAGCGTGGCCGGGCGGCGCAAGCTGTCCTCGGTCCTGTTCCGCTAGGCCGCCGGCATGGCCGCCTTCCATCCGGGCCCGCGGGACCTGCCGGCGGAGATCGGGGTCTTCCCGCTCCCTGGCGCCCTGCTGTTGCCGCAGGGAAGGCTGCCGCTGAACATCTTCGAACGTCGGTACCTGAACCTGGTGGAAGACGCGCTGGGCCAGGGCCGCATGTTCGGCATGCTCCAGCCGGACCCGGCCCAGCCCGCCGGGGAAGCCGGCCCGGCGCTGTTCAAGGTCGGCTGCCTGGGGCGGCTCTCCTCGTTCTCGGAGACCGAGGATGGCCGCTACCTGATCACGCTGACCGGCGTCATCCGCTTCCGCGTCGCCGTGGAACTGCCCCAGGCCCGGCTGCACCGGGTGGTGCACCCGGACTACAGCGGCTTCGAGGCCGACCTGGACCTTGCCGCCCGGCCGCAACTGGCCGACCGCGCCGGCCTGCTGGCGGCCCTGCGTGCCTTCTTCCGCGCCCGCAGCATCGAGGCGAACTGGGCCAGCATCGACCAGACGCCTGATGATGCGCTGCTGACCACGCTGTGCATGGTCTGCCCGTTCGAGCCGCGCGAGAAGCAGGCGCTGCTGGAAGTCGCCACCCCGGACCAGCGCGCCCGGCTGCTGCTGGGGCTGCTGCTGATGGGCGGCCAGCCCGGCGCCCACAACGAACCCCCACCCGGCAGCAAGCCGAGCTGAGCCAACCTGTTTCAACGAGCACGCCAGGCCCACGGTGACGTGCGGCCCTTGCTCCAGAGGACGAAGCCCATGAGCGATACCCCGGCCCCGATGGGCGGCGCGGTGGACCCACAATTGCTGGAGATTTTGGTCTGCCCCGTCACCAAGGGGCCGTTGCGCTACGACCGCGCCCGTGGCGAGCTGGTCAGCGACCGCGCCAGGCTGGCCTTTCCGATCCGCGACGGCATTCCCATCATGCTGCCCGAAGAAGCCAGGCCGCTGGAGGATTGATGGCCGACTGCACCGAAATCCGCCTGAAGCGGTCCGAGCGCGCGCTGGAAGTGGCCTATGACGATGGCGCCCGCTTCCACCTACCGGCGGAATATCTGCGCGTGGAAAGCCCCAGCGCCGAGGTCCAGGGCCATGGCCCCGGCCAGAAGACCACGGTCGGCGGCCGCCGCCATGTCGGCATCATGAAGGTCGAGCCGGTGGGCCAGTACGCGGTCCGGCTGATCTTCGACGACCTGCACGACAGCGGCATCTTCTCGTTCAACTACCTGCGCACCCTGGGCGAGGAACACGCCACCCGCTGGGCGGCCTACGAAGCCGAGCTGGCCGCCAAGGGCATGAAGCGGGACCCGTAGCCGACTTTTCGCCCTGGGGCCGCCACAGCCTCCCCAGGGCGTCGTGCGGATGCACGCTGGTATGTAGCGCGGATGCACGCCGGCGGGTGGCGCGGCATCAGCCGCGGCCGCCATTCAGCGTATCGGGCCGTTCAAGCGGGCCGCGGGCCGAGCCAGGGTCGGGTCCGAGGCAGTCGCCCGACGCGACCGCGCCCCCTCAAGGCCGCGCCCGGAACAGCAGCAGCAGCCCGCACAGCGTCACCACCCCGCCCAGCACATCCAGCCAGCCCAGTGCCTCCCCCAGCAGCGCCCAGCCGAACACAGCGGCCAGCGGCGGCGCCAGCAATTGCAGCGCGGCGGCGGAAGCAGCGGGGAAGCGCGCCAGCATCATGAAGAACAGCGCGTAGCCCAGCCCGCCGACCACCAGCACCGAATAGGCCAGGGTCCACAGCAGCGTGGCGCTGGGCGGCGGCGGCAACCCTGGCGAGGCCAGGTTGGCCAGCACCAGCATGGTGCAGGCCGCCGCCCCCGCCTGGCCGGCATTGGCCACCCAGGGGTCCACCCGGCCGCGCGCCGGGGCGAAGGCCAGGATGCCGATGGCCTGGCACAGCGCGCCGCCCAGCACGAAGCCCAGGCCGTGCAGTTCCTCGGCCCGCACCCCCAGCGCGCCACGGCCGATGCCCAGCGTCGCCACGCCCAGCCAGCCCAGCGCCAGCCCGACCCAGGCCAGCGGCGGCAGCCGGCGCTTGTGGAACAGCACCTCCCCGCCCGCCACGAACAGCGGCGCCGTGGCCGAGAGCAGCGCCACCAGCCCGGTCGGCAGCACCCGGGAGCCCATCCAGGCACCGCCGAGGTAGAAAGCCGACCCGAACATGCCCATCACGCCGATGCGCCAGCGATCCTCGCGGCTGGGCAGCGCGGCCCCGCGCCAGAACACCACCGCCAGCAGCAGCGGCGTCACCAGGGTGAAGCGGCTGGCCAGTCCCCAGAAGGGCGGCCATTCCGGCACCAGCCCGCGGATGGAGGTGAAGGCCGAGGCCCAGATGGTCACGAACAGCGCCGCCAGCAGGAAGCCGCGCATCAGCCGAAGCTCATCGCGGCCGGCGGCAGCCCGGCCTCGGCGCGGGCGTGCATGGCGGCATAGGCGGCCTCCAGGCCGTGCAGGAAGCCCGGCGTGTCGAACAGCGCCGAGCCGCGCGCCGCCGCCACGCGCTGGCGCAGCGCGGCGCGGGCGGCGGGGTCGCGGCCCAGTCGCAGGATCATCGCCTCGTGCTCGGCCTCGCTGTCGGTGATGCAATCGGCCAGCCCGGCGGCGTGCAGCACGCTGGCGGCCACCCGGCCGGGGAAGTGCAGCCCCAGCAGCGCCAGCTGCGGGCAACCGGCCCAGAGCGCGTCGGACGCCGTGGTGTGGCTGCCGTAGGGCCAGGTATCCAGCGCCAGGTCGGCCAGCGCATAGCGCGCAAGGTGCTTTGCTTGCGGCTGCTGCGGCGCAAAGACCAGCCGGGCCGGCGCCACGCCCGCGGCGCTGGCCGCGGCGCGCAGCGCGGCCTCGGCTTCCGGCGCCATGGCCAGCAGCCACAGCACGGCATCCGGCAGCGCCACCAGCAGCCGCAGCCACAGCGCCAGCACGCCGGGGTTCAGCTTCTGCGGCTGGCAGAAGCAGGCCAGCACCAGGGCCTCCACTGGCAAACCCACCTCCGCGCGGCTGAGCGGGGGCGCCAGCGGCCGCTGGCTGTCGGTGGGCTGGTACCGGGGCAGGCGGACCAGGGCCTCGCTGTAGCCGGCCTCGCAGCCCGGCGGCGCCACCACGGCATCCACCAGCGCATAGTCGATGAAGCCGGCGCCCAGCGTGCCGGGAAAGCCCAGCCAATGCGCCTGGACGGGGGCCGGCCGCAGCGCAAGCACCTCCAGCCGATGCCCACGGGTCCAGCCCTTCAAATCCACCAGCAGGTCCAGCCCATCCGCCGCCATGCACTGCGCCAGCGCGGCGGCGCCGAGGTCGCTGACATCGCGGAACACCTCCACGCCCCAGGCCAGGCGCCGACGCATCGGCCCGCCATCATCGGGGCTGGTGGCATAGGCATGCACCTGGAACGCCGCGCGGTCGTGCCGTTCCAGGGTTTCCGCCACCAGCCAGGCGGTGGCGTGCTCATGCAAGTCGCCGGAGACATAGCCCAGCCGGATGCGCCCTGGCGGCCGGCTGGCGCGGCGCGGCCGGGGCAGCGCCGCCACCCGCGCCACAACCTCGGCGGCCTGGGCGGCGGCCTGGGCCCGCAGCGTGGCCGGCGGCAGCGGGTGGTACAGCAGGTCCAGCGGCTCCGGCGGCGGGGCGGGGGCGGCCAGGGCGCGCGCCAGCAGCGCCGCTGCGCCGTCCCACCGATGCAGCCGCAGCCGCGCCAGCAGCGCCGCGCCCAGCAGGTCGCCCGACGGCACCGCGTTCAGCGCCACCGCCTGGTCCAGCGCCTCGGCCGCCGCGGCGGGTTGGTCCGCAGCCAGCAGCGCGGCACCGAGATTCTCCAGCGCCAGGGCATAGTCCGGCCGCAGCGCAAGGGCCTGACGGAGCGGGGAAATCGCCTCGGCATGGCGGCCCTGGCCGTGCAGGCAGGCGCCCAGGTTGTTCAGCGCCAGCGCATCGCCGGGCTGCGCGCCGAGGCCAGGCTCCAGCCGCGCGCCGAGGGCGGCGTCAAACCGCGCGCCGAGGGCGGCGTCAAACCGCGCGCCGAGGGCGCGACGCAGCAGCGCCTCCGCCTCGACAAAGCCGCCCTGCCGGTTCAGCAGCCCGCCCAGGTTGACCAGCGCCCCGCCATGCCCCGGCTGGGCTGCCAGCACGCCTCGGAAGGCAGCCTCGGCATCGGCGTCCTCGCCCAGCCGCAACAGGGCCAAGCCCAGATTGTAGCGCGCGGCGGCATCGCCCGGCGCCAGCGCCAGGGCCTGGCGCAACAGCTTCGCCGCCGGCCGCGCCTCGCCCTGTTGCAGCCGCAGCGCGCCCAGCAGGGCCAGCGCCCGGGCGTCCCCGGGGCGCGCCCGCAGCAGCCGCTCATAGCCGCGCGCCGCTTCCGCCAACCGGCCGGCCTGGTGCAGCGCCAGGGCTTGAGCCAAGGCCGGGGCCAGTGGGGCGCCGGCCGCCACCTTCAGCCGCGCCGGGCCAGTGCGGCCTTCACGGTATTCTCCAGCAGGCAGGCAATGGTCATCGGCCCAACCCCACCGGGCACCGGCGTTATGGCGCCAGCGCGGTCCACCGCCTCGGCAAAGGCGACATCGCCCACCAGCTTGCCTTCCGCCGTGCGGTTGATGCCCACATCAATCACTGTGGCGCCTTCGCTGATCCAGTCGCCGCGCACCAGCTGCGCGCGGCCGACGGCGGCCACCACCACCTCGGCCCGGCGGCATTCCGCGGCCAGGTCCATGGTGCGGGAATGCGCCATGGTCACGGTGGCATCGGCCGCCAGCAGCAGCTGTGCCACCGGGCGGCCGACCAGCACGCTGCGCCCGATCACCACCGCGCGCGCGCCCTTCAGCGGCGTGCCGGCGGCGGCCAGCAGGTGCATCACCCCCCGCGGCGTACACGGCACCAAGGCGGGCGCCCCGCTGGCCAGCAACCCCGCGTTGATCGGATGCAGCCCGTCCACATCCTTGGCCGGGGAGATCGCGTTGATCACCGCCTCCTGCCGGATGCCGCCGGGGAGCGGGAACTGCACGAGGATGCCATCCACATCAGGGTCGTCGTTCAGCCGGCGCACCACGGCCAACAATTCGGCCTCGCTGGTGCCCTCGGGCAGCACGATGGTGCTGCTGTCGAACCCGCAGGCGGCGGCGGCGCGGTCCTTGTTGCGGACATAGACCACGCTGGCGGGGTCCTCCCCCACGCGCACCACGCGCAAGCCGGGCTTGAATCCCAGGCCGGCCACCTGGGCGGTCAGGCGCGCCCGCAGCGCTTCCGCCACCTGCTTGCCGTCGATGATGCGTGCGCTCATGCCAGCGCCTCCAGTTTGGGGATGATGTCGGTGGTCTCGCCCGCCAGCAGCAGGGTCTTCTCGCGGCTGGTGGCGCCATGTTCGACCGAAACCGCGCCGCCCGGCAGGCCCAGCGCCTTGGCCACCGCCAGGCAGACCGCCTTGTTGGCGCGGCCATCCTCGGGCGCCTCGGTCACCGCCAGCTTCAGGCGCGGGCCGTCGGCGGCCTCAACCAGCCCTTGCAGGCCAGGCCGGCGCGACTTCGGCTGCACCTTCACCCGCAGCTGGATGCCGGCCGCCGTCTGGCGCCAGCAGCGGTCAGATGCCAATGCCGGCCCGAAGCAGGCTGATCTCGACCTCGCCGAGCAAAATCCGCAGCGCCTGCAGCAGCAGGATCACCACGATCGCCGAGATATCGATGCCGCCGAGGTTGGGCAGCATGTTGCGGACCGGCCGCAGCACCGGCTGGGTCAGCCGCTCGAAGAAATCCGTCACCGTCCAGACCAGCCGGTTGCGGTGGTCCAGCACGCCGAAGCTCAGCAGCGTGCTCAGCACGGCCGCGATGATCAACGCCCAGACAAAAAGACTGATGCCGGTATCCAGCAACCAGAACAACGCATGCATGCGGCAGGGTCCCCTTCGCGCGGCCCGCAACCTATCGGCCGGCTCCATCCGCCGCAAGGATACGCCGTGCCCGCTTGACAGGGCGTTGCCGTGGAGGCAAAGAGCGCGCCTCTCGCGGCACGGATGGGGCTGTAGCTCAGTTGGGAGAGCGCGTCGTTCGCAATGACGAGGTCAGCGGTTCGATCCCGCTCAGCTCCACCATCCGCCGCTTGAGATAACCCGCCGCCCGGTCATGCTTCCCCCCTCACGGGGACCCGCGGTGTTGCGCGGCCGTCGCCAGGGCGCACCTGCGCTCGACGCCCCTGGGCTGGCATCCAGCGTCGACCCGGAGCCGGGGAGTACTCTGGAAGTCATTGAATCCAGGGCAGGAAATCCATCCTGAGGATGGCATCTGGCCGGCCATCGCGGTAGCCTGCCGCTTCCGCCCAGGAGGCGCCACATGCCCGATCCTCTGCAACATCCCGTTCCCGGCCCGGTCCACCTGATCCGCCTTGCCGCACGGCACTGGTGGCTGTTCGCGCTGCGTGGCGTCGCGGCACTGCTGTTCGCCGCGCTGGCGGTGCTGGTGCCGCAGATGGGGCTGGCGCTGATGCTCGGCTTCCTGGCCGCCTGGCTGGCGGTGGAGGGGCTCGCCACGCTTTGGAAGGCCGCCACCGGCCATGCGCACGGCTTATGGTTCTGGCTCGACGGCCTTCTCTCCCTCGGCGCCGCCGCCTTCCTGCTGCTGGCGCCGGCGCAATCCGCGCTCGGCCTGGTCATCGTCACCGGCGCCTGGTCGATCGCCAGCGGTGCCATCCGGCTGGTGCTGGCCTTCCGCCTGGCCAACGTGCTGCTGGGCGTGCTGGGCGCCATCGCGGTGTTCTTCGGCTGCTGGCTGGTGTTGAACCCCGAACCGGGCCTGCTCGCCCTGGTGTGGCTGGTGGGGCTGCAGGCGCTGTTCATGGGCGCCGTGCTGCTGGGCCTGGCGTGGCGGCTGCGCAAGCTGGCGCAGGACCCGCACCACCACGGCTAGGCGTGGCCTGAGTGGCTGATTCACGCCGCCGGTGTCTCCACCGGCGACGATCAGAGACCCTCGAGCGGCTGATTCACGCCGCCGGTGTCTCCACCGGCGACGATCAGACGCTACGGCAGGCTTTCCAATCGCCGCTGCACCATGGCCCGCCAGGGCGCGCCTTCCGGCGAATCCGCCACCAGCGCCTGCCACAGCGCCTTGGCCCGGTCGGCATGGCCGGCAGCCAGCTCCGCCGAGCCACTGAGAAAGCGCAGCCCGATATGCTGCGGCGCCTGCTCCAGGGCTGCGGCCAGCAGGGCGGCGGCGGCCTCGGGCTTGTCGTCCTCCAGCAGCAGTTGCGCCAGCTGCGCCGTGGCATCGGCATCGAACCGGCTGGCCAGCGCACGCCGATACGCCTCGGCCGCCGCCTCCAGCCGGCCGCGATTGCGCTCGGCCGTGGCCAGCAGCATCCAGCCCTGGCGCGCCTGGTCGCTCTCCGGCGGCAGTTGCGCCAGGCGCGTACGGAGTTGCGCCAGCAGCGCCTCGTCGCGATCCGCGGTCTGCTGGCGCAGGCTGAACGGGGCCGAGGGCATGTCCGGCGTCCCGGTCGCGACATACAGCGCCAGTGCCAGCAGCGGCACCGCCAGCAGCAGCGCCAGCGTGCGCGGCGTCAGCCGAGCGGGGACACCGGCAGCAGCCGCGTTCGGCTCGGCCGCATCCGGCGTGGCCAACAGTCGGCGCTGCACTTCCAGCTTCGCCGCCGCATGGCCCGGCGCGTCCAGCCGGCCGGCGGTCAGGTCGGCGTCCAGTTCAGCCAGCTGCGAGCGATACAGCGCCAGGTCGGCTTCCCGCCGGCCGCGCACCGCGCGCGGGCGCCACAGCGCCCAGCCCAACGGCGCCAGCGCCAGCAGCGCCAGCAGCAGCATCCACAACCAGATCATGGCAGCCGGTCCAGTTCAGCCAGCCGCGCCTGCTCGGCGGCGCTCAGTGCGGCCGGCGCGGCGGCAGTGCGGCGGCGGCGCAGACCCAGCACGAGCAGCGCGCCCGCCCCCAGCGCCAGCACCGGCGTGGCCCACAGCAAGGCGGTGCCGGCGTTGACCGGCGGCCGCAGCAGCACGAAATCGCCGTAGCGGTCATGGAGGAAGCTCATCACCTGGCCGTCGCTGCGCCCGGCCGCCACCTGTTCCCGCACGATCCGGCGCAGGTCGCGCGCCAACTCGGCGTCGGAATCCTCGATGCTCTGGTTCTGGCAGACCAGGCAGCGCAGCTCCCGGCCCAGGGCGCGGGCGCGCTGCTCCTGCGTGGGGTCCGGCAGTTGCTCGGCCGGGTCCGAGAGCGCCCAGGCGGGGCCACTCGCCAGCAGCAGCGCGAACAGCCAGCGCCTCATGCGGAATAGCGCCGCAGCAGCGGCCCCAGGTCGGCGGCCACCGTGTCCTCGGTGATCGGCCCGGCCCAGCGCCAGCGGATGATGCCCTGGCGGTCGATCAGGTAGCTCTCCGGCACGCCATAGAGCCCCCAGTCGATCGCGACGCGGCCCGGCTCATCCGCCGCCAGCCGGGTGTACGGGTTGCCGCGCCGGGCCAGGAAGCCCAGCGCATCGGCCGGCTTGTCCTTGTAGGCCACGCCGAAGACCGGCACGCCCTGGCGCTTCAGCGCCATCAGCTGCGGGTGCTCGATGACGCAGGGCACGCACCAGCTGGCGAAGAAATTGACCAGTACCGGCCGCGCCAGGCCACCGCGTAGGTCGGCCGCAGCCAGGGCCGGCAGGTCGCTGCCCGCAGGCGCCGGCAACGCAAACTCCGGCGGCGCCTTGCCGAGCAGGGCGGAGGGCACGCCATGCGGGTCATAGCTGCCGGTGCCGAGGCCGCGCAGCATGGCCCAGAAGCCCAGGCCCGCGCCGCCCGCCGCCAGCAGCGGCAGGCCGAGCAGGGCACGGCGGCGCCAGGGGTTCGGCGTCGCCTCGCTCATGCCCGCACCGCTGGGTTCTTGAGGGCGGGGGCCTTGGCCGCCGGCGCGGCCACGCGGGTACGTCGGTCGCTCAGCGAAAGCCCGCCGCCCAGCGCCATGATGCCGGCACCGAGCCAGATCCACGGCGCCAGCGGGTTGTCATGGATGCGCAGCACCACGCCGCCCTCGCGTTCCTCGCCGAGCACGACGTACAGGTCTTCCAGCCACGTCGTATGGATCGCGGCCTCGGACGTGGTCATGCGGGCCAACGGAAAACTGCGCTTTTCCGGGTGCAGCGTCACCACCGCGCGGCCCTGGCGCAGCACCTGCACCGTGGCCCGGCGTGCGGCGAAGTTGGACCCGGCGGCATCCACCACGCCGTCCAGCCGGTATTCGTAGCCGGCGAGCTCCACGCTCTCGCCCGGCTTCAGCAACGCCAGCCGGTCCACCGCCAGCCCCATGCCGGCCAGCCCGAGGATGGTCACGCCCAAGCCGCCATGCGCCAGCGCGCCACCCCAGGACGCGCGCGGCAGCGCCAGCGCCCGGGCGAGCGCAGCCTTTGGGCGGGAGAACAGCCCGACCCGCTGGGCAACATCCGCGAAGGCACCGAAGATCAGCCAGGCCGCGGCGAAGAACCCCAGCGCCGGGCCGACGCGCACGCCCTCCAGCGCCATACACAGCAGCGCCGCGGCCAGCGCCACCAGCGCCACCCACCAAAGCTTCTGCAGCGCCGGCCACAGCCGCGCCCGCTTCCACGGCATGAACGGCCCCACCGCCATGGCGCCCACCAGCGGCACTGCCAGCGGCAAGGTCGCGGTGTTGAAGAAGGGCGGCCCGACGGAAATCTTCTGCCCCAGCACCAGGTCGGCGAACATCGGGTACAGCGTGCCCACCAGCACCACCGCCGCCACCGAGCAGAGCAGCAGGTTGTTCAGCACCAGCGCGCCTTCGCGGCTGACCGGCGCAAACACCCCGGTCGGCGCCATCGCCTGCGCCCGCCACGCAAACAGCGCGAACCCGCCACCGACGTAGAGCATCAGCAGCACCAGGATGAACACGCCGCGGCTGGGGTCACTGGCAAAAGCATGCACGCTGTTCAGCACGCCGGAGCGAACCAGGAACGTCCCCAGCAGCGACAGCGCGAAGGCCAGCAGCGCCAGGAACACCGTCCAGGTCTTCAGCGCCTCGCGCTTCTCCACCACGATGGCGCTGTGCAGCAGGGCGCAGCCCGCCAGCCAGGGCAGCAGCGAGGCGTTCTCCACCGGGTCCCAGAACCAGTAGCCGCCCCAGCCCAGCTCATAATAGGCCCACCAGCTGCCCAGCCCGATGCCGAGAGTCAGGAAGGACCAGGCCGCCAGCGCCCAGGGCCGCACCCAGCGGCCCCAGGCGGCGTCCACCCGGCCTTCGATCAGCGCGGCCACCGCAAAAGCAAACGTCACGGCAAAGCCGACATAGCCGAGGTAGAGCAGCGGCGGATGAAAGGCCAACCCCGGGTCCTGCAGGATCGGGTTCAGCCCGTTGCCATCCATCGGCGGCGGCCATACCCGGCCGAACGGGTCCGACGTGGCCAGGATGAAGGTCAGGAAGCCGGCCGCAATCAACCCCAGCACCGCCAGCACGCGGGATTGCAGCGCGCTCGGCAGGTTGCGGCCGAACCCCGCCACCGCCCCGGCGCACAGCGCCAGGATCAGCACCCAGAGCAGCATGGAACCCTCGTGGTTCCCCCAGGTGCCGCTGATCTTGTACAGCATCGGCTTCAGCGAATGGCTGTTCGCCACCACGGCGGAAACCGTGGTGTCGTTCACCATGAAGCTGGCGACCAGGCAGAGGAAGCTCCCCAGCACCGCCAGCATCACGCCCATGGCCAATGGCGGCACCAGCCCCATCAGCCGCGCCTCCGCCCGATGCGCGCCGACCAGGCCGAAGCCCGACATGGCCAGCGCCAGCACCAGCGCCAGGCCGAGCGCGAAATGCCCGAGTTCAGGGATCATGCGGTAGGCGGTTCCTCGTCGGCGGCATGACGCAGGTGCTGCAACAGCATTTCCAGCGCCTGGCCATCGGGGTTGTCGGCCAGGGCGTCCAGCGCGGCCTGTTCGGCGGCGGTGCGGGCCAGGTCCTCGGTCAGTTCCGCCACCGTGGCGGGTTCCGGCTCGCCATGCCGGGCGTCGGGCGTCGGCAGGCCCGGGGAGGCCAGGGGTGAGGCCAGCGGGGAGGCCTCGGCGGCCGGGTCGTCGCTCATCCGCCGCCCCGCCCGGGTTGCAGCGTGTTCCAGCTGGAAGCCGGCGGTGCCGCGCCCTGGTTTGGGTTCCAATGGCCGCTGCGCTTCAGCGCGTCGGCCACATCGGGCGGCATGTAGGTCTCGTCATGGCGCGCCAGCACCTCGCTGGCCATGAACACGCCGTCGCGGCCCAGCTTACCCAGCGTGACCACGCCCTGCCCTTCGCGGAACAAATCCGGCAGCACGCCGCCGAACGCCACCGGCACCTGCGCCGCGCCATCCGTCACCACGAAGCGCGCCAGCGGGCGCCCGGCCTCGGTGCTGCGGCTCAGGCTGCCGGTCTCGACCAGCCCACCCAGGCGGAAGGCACGCTCCGGCCCCGGCGCCTCACGCACGATATCGCTGGGCGAGCGAAAAAACACGAGATTGTCCTGGAACGCCGTCAGCGTCAGCGCCGTGGCGCTGCCCAGCCCCAGGCCGCAGAGCAGCAGCAGGTACAGGCGCTTCTTCTTGCGGGTCATGCCGGCCGCTTCCGCGTTTCAAGCCGCGCCAGCACGCGCTTCGCCTGTGCATGGCGCAGCACCGCAGTCGCCGTCAGCGCGGCAAAGCCACCGAGGACCAGCGCATAGCTGATCGCCACGTGCCACCAATGCAGGCTCATCGCTTGCGCATCCGATTCAGCTCTCCGCTCCGACCATCGGAGGCGCCTCCGCCCGTCGCGCCGCCGCCATCTGCAGCGCGCGAATGCGCCGTTCCATCACCGCCGCCCGCACCCGCAGCAGCACCACCGCCGCGAAGGCCAGGGTGAGGCCCAAGGTGCACGTCAACAATGGGTACAGGATATCCACGTGCAAGGCCGGCGCATTGACCCGGGTCAAGCTGGCCGGCTGGTGCAGCGTGTTCCACCAATCCACCGAGAACTTCACCACCGGCAGGTTCAGCGCGCCCACCAGGGCCAGGATCGCGCCCATCCGCGCGCCGCGCTCGGGGTCGTCGAAGGCACGGACCAGCGCGGCGTGCCCAAGCCACAGGAAGAACAGCACCAGCACGCTGGTCAGCCGTGCATCCCAGACCCACCAGGCGCCCCACATCGGCTTGCCCCACAGGCTGCCGGTGGCCAGGCACAGCGCCGTGACGGCCGCGCCCACCGGGGAAAGCTCCCGCGCCGCCAAATCCGCGAGGGGATGGCGCCAGACCAGCGCCATGGCGGAGCCGACCGCCAGCCCGGCATAGCCACCCATGGCCAGCCAGGCCATCGGCACATGCAGGTACATGATCCGCACCGTCTCGCCCTGCTGCCAATCGGGCGGCGAGAACAGCAGCGCCCAGGGCAGCCCCACCGCCAGCACCAGCACCGCGGCACCGGCTAGCCAGGGCAGCACCCGGCCGGACAGCCGCAGGAACCGCCCCGGATTGGCGAAGCGGTGCAGGGATGCAGCCGGGCGGGCCGCCAGGGAGGGTGCGTTGCTCACCCCCCCAACCTAGGCGCTTGCGGGCGGTTGTTGAAGCCGCGGTTGCGCAGGCCGCCGTTGTTCAACGCGCTGGCGCCAGCCATAACCACCGGACGTATGCTGAGGCCCTCGCATGTCCCGCTGGTTGGTGCTGCCCCTGCTCCTGTTGGCCCTGCTGCTGCTGCTGGCCGCCCCGGCAGGCGCGCAGACCTTCCTGGCCTGCCGCTTCGAGGCTGGGACGCGATTGCGCCTGGCCCTGGAGCCCCGGGGGCTGGCGCTGCAACTGCCGGGCCGCCAGCTGTGGCAGGACGCGGATGAGCTGACCTCGCTGCGGGACCCCGTCATCGGCGGCTTCACCCTGCCGATCCCGCCCGAGGCCGGCGGCCGCCTGCCGGCGCATGACCGCTTCACCCTCAGCCTGGAACGCCTGACCGGCGAGGCCCGGCTGGCGCTGTCCCGCCTGCCGCCGCCGGCCCAGGTACAGGCCTGCCGCGACGCCACCGCCGCCACCGCCGCGGCCCGGCCGAACGACAGCAACGAGCCACCCAGCCTGCCGCCGCCCTGCGACCTGCCCGTGCCCGTCGCCACCCTGGCCGGCAGCTGCGAGCCGCTGCGCACGCGGTTCTGAGGCCTGATACCCGGCACATGCAGGATGCAGCTTCATGCCGCTGAATCACGTCGTGCGGCAGCACGCCCTTGGCATGACGTGCGTTAGCGTGCCTCTGGCGTAACGCAGGCCGGCGCCGCGCCCTTGGCGTGGTGCGACCCACGCTTTCGGCGTGACGCCATTCGGGCGATCGGCCCGCACCAGCGGGCAACGGGTCCGACCGCGGGCGTCCGGTCTGGTCCCCCAAACCGGGTTCGCCCCAAGCCGACCCGCCGCCAGGTATGGCCCGCCGGCCGCCGCCCCTGTATGCCCGCGCCCATGCAGCACCTGACGCAGCGCCTGGCCGGCTGGGCCGCCGGCATCCCCGAGGAACGCCGCTTCTGGGACGGCTGGATCGCCAGCCGCGGCGGCCAATGGCCCGAGGATTTCGCCTGGCGGATGAACCCGGCCGCACCGCTCTGGCCCTTCCCGACCCAGGTGGTGGCCGCGTTGCTCCTGCCTACGCCCGGCACCCCCACGCCAGCCGATGCCGCGCTGCGCCTGCTGGATGTCGGCGCCGGGCCGATCACCTCGCTCGGCGGCGTGCTGCCCGGCGTGGCGCTGCACGTCACCGCCGTTGACCCGCTGGCGCCACTTTATGCCCAGCTGCTGGCCCAGCACGGCGTGGTGCCGCCGACCCCGACCCGCTTCGCCACCATGGAGGAACTTTTACTTTTTTTCCCCACCGAACGCTTCGATCTGGTGCATTGCCGCAACGCGCTGGACCACGCCGCCGACCCGCTGCTGGGCATCCGCCAGATGCTGGCCGTCACGCGGCCGGGCGGCATCGTGGCGCTGGACCACTTCCCCAATGAAGGCGAGCGCGAGGGCTACAGCGGCTTCCACCAATGGAACCTGGACCTGCGCGACGGCCGCTTCGTGCTGTGGACACCAACCGAGACCATCGACGTGGCCACCGCCCTGGACTGCCCCTGCACCGTGGAGGCGACGCTTGGCGCCACGCTGATGGTCAGCATTCGCAAGACCGGCGAGGCAGCGCCGCCCCCGCTGCCCGCAGGGCTGACCGCGGCAGCGCTGGAAGCGATGGTGCGCGCGCTGATCCGATGAGGGGGCGTCGCCCCCGCAACACCCCCACCAAGGGCCGAAAGCCCCTTGGGACCAGGTTTTCTAGCAGGCTGCTCAACTTAGGCGGGATCGCCTTAGGCCGTGAATCAGTCTCTCCATGACGGCTAACAGGCAGCGGAGATTCGCCGGTGGATGCTGGATTGCGCTGGGTCGTGATGCATTCGGCTGATGGGTTGCGGGCTGGCTTGGCTGATTTCTAGCGGCCGGTTGAGGAAAACTACCGCGCCCGGCCGCTGGTTGGCGCCCTTCAGGCAGCCGCTGCCAGCAGCTTCGGCAGTCGGACGAGGTTGTAGGCGGCAACACGCAGCGTAAACGTCCATCCCACCCGCTCAAGCCCGCGGAGCAGCGTGCGCCGCATGCCGCCGATCTCCTTGCCCCAGCCGAACACTTCCTCGATCCGCTTACGGATGCGCTGGCTGACCGCATAGCCCGGGTGCCGCGTGGTGCGGCCGTCGATCGCCGATCGCCGGCCGTTGCTGTGCTGCGCCACATGCGGGGTCACCCCCAGCCGGCGCATGGCCGCCACAAAGCCCTGCGTGTCGTAGTTCTTATCGGCGCCCAATGTGCAGCGCCCCGCCCGGTCCAACTCGGCCATCATCGCCTCACCCGCGTCCCGCTCGGCGGTGCCCGTGGCCCGTGTCGTCGTCGCCCCCACCACCAGGCCGTGGCGGTTCTCCATCACCACATGCCCGCCGTAGCAGAGCTTTGCCGACTGGCCGTTCGACTTGCGCGCCAACCTGGCATCGGGATCGGTCGTCGAGACGTGCGTCTCGTTGCTGCGCTTCTCGCCGTGGAAGTCCCGCTCGCCGTTGCGGCCCGGGCCGGGCGGCGCGCCGCCGCCATCCTTCGGCCGGAAGCTCTTCATCGACGCCCAGGCCTCGATCAGCGTGCCGTCCACCGAGAAATGCTCCGACGACAGCAGCGGCTTCACCCGCGGATCAGCC
>CANBNK010000089.1 GCA_947371015.1 Acetobacteraceae bacterium
GGCATCGGCAGCAGCGGCCCGCTGGCCATCTCGCCCATCACCGAGCCCAACCTGGGCTACGACCCGCTGGCCGACCTCACACCCATCACCATCATGGCGCAGACGCCGCTGGTGCTGGTGGTGCCGGCGGAAAGCCCCTGGCGCAACCTGGCGCAGATGATGGCGGCGCTCAAGGCCAGTGGACAGGAGGTGCTGTACCCCACGCCCGGCGTCGGCAGCCCGCAGCTGCTGGCCAGCGAGGCGTTCCGCCAGCAGGTCGGCTTCGCCGCGGCGCCGGTGCACTACAACGGCAGCGCGCCGGTGGTGCTGGCGATTTTGGCGAAGGAAATGCCCTTCACCTTCGAGAACCTGACCCTGGTGCTGCAGCACATCCGCAGCGGCTCGCTGCGCGCCCTGGCGGTGACCAGCCGCACCCGCGCCGCGCTGCTGCCGGAGGTACCAACGATGATCGAGGCCGGGCTGCCAGGCTTCGAGGCCGGCGGCTGGTACGGCTTCCTCGGCCCCGCCGGCCTGCCCGACGCGGTGGTGGCGAAGCTGCATGCCGAGGCGGTGAAGGCGCTGCTGGAGCCGGATGCCGCGCGCCGCATCGCCGAGATGGGCAGCCCGAACATCACCTCCACCCCCGCCGAGTTCCGCGCTTTCATCGCCGCCGAAATACAGCGTTGGCGCGGGGTGATGTCGCAGGCCGCGCCAGCGCGCTAGCGTGTGATCGTCGCAGGCGGGATCGCCGAAGACGTGAATCACACGACAAAACAATGAGCTAGAGTCTGTCGGGCGCTTCTGTTTGCGCCTGACAGACTCTGGGCGCGCAGCCGCGAGCTACTCCGGCTGCAAGGTGAACTTCAGCACCGTCTCGGCGCAGACGATGCCGCCGCGGTTGCCCAGTTCCACGCTGCCATAACGTTGCGCATACACTTCTGGCAGCGGCCGCGCGCCCGGCGCCGCCAGCCACAGCCGCAGCAGGTGCCGATGCCGCTCCGGCTCCGGCCAGTTCACGAAGTCGCCGCGTGAATGCAGCATGGTGTGGTTGTGCACGAACTGCATGTCGCCCGGGCGGAATTCCACTTTGAGGTTCACATCGTCCTCGTTGGCAATCGCGTCCAGCAGGTCCAGCGCCTCGTGCTCGGCCGCCGAAAGCCGCCGCGCCTGCGGGAAGTTCTCCTGTGCGCTGCGGATGTACTGGCCGGAATAGATCGCGCTGAGCTTGCCGGCATGCCAGTGGAACACCGGCATGTCGAACCACGGCTTCATCCCCGGCGGAATCTCGCCGCGCCGGTCGGTGGGGAAGGGGTTGAACAGCAGCGGCACCAGGTCCGGCCGGCGCTTCAGTACCTCGTTGTACAGCGTGGTGCTGCTGCACAGCCGGCTCTCGCCGCCTTCCTGCGCCGTCTTCAGGCAGATCAGCCCGACGATGTCGCAGCTGTCGGTGTGGTATTCCAGCTCCCGCGTGGTCTGGTAGTAGCGCACCTTCGGGTTGGCGATATCCAGCCCCAGGTCCTTCACATGCCCCAGCAGATGCCCCTTGGCGTTCTGGCTGCGGAAGGTGCCGAGGTGGCTGCCGACGCCGAGATAGGCAATCGCCGCACCCTCGATATCCGTCACATCCACCTGGAAGCCGCGCAGCACGAGGAAGCCGCGGCCATTCAGCAATTCGTCCGAAACCTGCGCCAGCTTGGCCGCAAGTTTCGGCAGCTTGAAGTTGGCGGGCGTGATCTCGCCCAGCGCCTTGCCGCCGGCCCGGTGCGCCCGCACCGCGGTATCCAGCTCCGCCAGGTCTTCCGGCGTGAAGGGCACCACCCAGTCGGTGCGCGTGCGCATGTCGCGGCCCAGCCAGGCCTGCGGGCCAGTGATCGGCCCCGGTGGGATCGGCCCCGGTGGGATCGGCCCCGGCGGCAGGGCGGCGGGAGAGAGGGCGAGGGCCTCGGACATTGGTGTTTCCCCGATCTGAATTTAGCCAAAGCCTGGACCGCCGCCGCGGCTGAGTCCAGGCTGGGATGCCGTGCGATTCCACCGGCGCCCGACCTTCCCGCCCTGGCAACCCGCGTTGTTTTCGCTAGCCTGCGCGTCCGCCGCCCCAAGGAGACCCACCATGCGCGCAGGCTACTTCACCGAATATGGCGCCGCGCGCGACGTACTGCGCGTGGGCGATGTGCCCGACGTCTCGCCCGGCCCCGGCGAGGTGCTGGTGCGGATGATGTTCTCCGGCGTGAACCCCTCCGACGTGAACCGCCGCAGCGGCCTCCGCGGACGGGAGAACTTCCCGCTGGTGGTCCCGCACAATGACGGCGCCGGCATCATCCTGGCGGTCGGGCCAGGCGTGGAGCCATCTCGCGCCGGGCAGCGCGTCTGGATCTACAACGGCCAGCGCGGCGGCCGCGCCTTTGGCACCTGTTCGGAATACATGGCGGTGGACGCCGCCCAGGCGGTGAAGCTGCCGGATGGCGAAGCGCTGGAGGTCGGCGCCTGCCTCGGCGTGCCGGCGATGACGGCGTGGTATTCCCTGTTCGCCGATGGCGACGTGGCGGGGCGCGACGTGCTGGTGACCGGCGGCGCCGGCGCGGTCGGCCACTACGCCATCCAGATGGCCCGGCTGGCCGGGGCGAAGACCGTGATCACCACCGTCAGCGGCGCCGAAAAAGCCGCGCATGCCGCAAAGGCCGGCCCGACCCACATCCTGAACTACCGCACCGAGGACGTCGGCGCCGAGGTCATGCGGATCACCGAGGGCCGCGGCGTGACCCGCATTGCCGAGGTGGATTTGGGCGGCAACATGGTCACCACCATGCAGGTGGCCGGCAAGAAGTGCGTCATCGGCGCCTATGCCAGCCGCGGCGGCCAGCAACCCGCCCTGCCCTTCTACGAGATGCTGGCGCGCGACATGGTGGTGCGCACGGTGTTCTGTTCCTTCATGGCCGCCGAGCTGCGCGCCGAAGGCACCCGCCGGCTGACCCAGTGGATGGCGCAGGGCGACATCACGCACAGCATCGGCCGCATCCTGCCATTGGAGGAGATCGCCACGGCTCACGAGTTGGTGGAGCGCGGCGAGGTCATCGGCAAGGTGATGCTGCGGTTCTGACGCCCGCGCCGGCGGTCGCGCCGGCGCGGGCCAGGGCTGCTACAGCCGGTACACCCGCGCGGCGGTGTCGTGGAACAGCGCCGCCCTCTCGCTGGGGCTGACACCAGCCGCCAGCTTCTTGCAGGCGTTCCAGAACACGCCGTAGCCGTAGCTGCCCTTGTCCACCGGGAAGTTGGACTGGAACATGCAGCGGGCGGCACCAAACGCCTCGATGCAGGTTTCGATGTACGGCTTCCACGCCGCCACCAGCGCATCGCTGGAAGGCGGCAGCGCGCCGGCCTCGAATCCGAAGCCGCCGATCCGCATGCCCAAGCCCCCCAGCTTCACTGTCACGTTCGGGCAGCGCGCCAGGTCGCGGATGCTGGCCTTCCACTCGGCGAAGACCGCATCCCGCTGGCCGGCATAGGGGCCGATGCCCAGCGGCCCGCCGACATGGTCCAGGATGATCTGCGTGCCCGGAAAGGCCTGCGCCAGCTTGGCCAGGTCCGGGATCTGCCGATGGTACAGCCAGGCGTCGAAGCTCAACCCCAGCGGCGCCAACTGGGCAAAACCCTCACGGAATTCGGTCGAGTAAAACATGTCGCGCGGTGGCTGGTAGGCCGGGTTCAGCAGGCTGGGCTCCTCATCCCAGGTAGAGATGTGGCGGATGCCGCGGAAGCGCCCATTGCCGGCGGCGACATGCGCCTCCAGCACGTTGCGCGCCAGCGCGCCGTTGCGCAGGTCCACATGCCCGACGATGCCCAGCGCCACGCGGGTGGCGCCGAAGGCACCGCTCTCGCTCATCGCCGCCTGGCCGACCACGAACTCGGTCTCGCCCACCGGCTTGAAGGCGTCCGGCCCGGTGGCGCGATGCATGGCGCGGCACTGGATGAAGACGGTGGAGACGATGTTGTGGCCTTGCGCCAGGTCGGCGGCAAAATCACGGATCAGGTAACGCCAGTCAGCGCGATCCCACAGGTGGTGGTGCGGGTCGATGATCGGCAGGGTCGGGTCCAGCGCCGGTTCCACGCGCTGGGCCAACCACTCCTCACGGACCGCCAGATAGGGAGAATGCGCGGGTTGGGTGCTGCTCACGGGTGGTTTCCTCCAGGGGTTTCCGCAAAGGTCGCACCGGCTGGCCGCTTGCGCTAGTCATCGGCGCATGGGGCTGAGCATCTACCTGGCGGGGCCGGAAGTCTTCCACCCCGCGGCGCGCGAGATCGGTGCGCGCAAGCTGGCGCTGTGCGCCGCGCACGGCTTCGCCGGCCTCTTTCCGCTGGAGGAGAACGAGGTGGCGACCGACGCGGCGGTGACGATCTATCGCCGCAACCTGGCGCGCATGCACGCCGCCGACGTCGTCATCGCCAACCTGACCCCGTTCCGCGGGCCGAGCGCCGACCCCGGCACGGTCTATGAACTCGGCTGGATGATCGGCCGCGGCAAGCGCGCCCTGGGCTACAGCAACGACCCGCGCGACCTGGCGGCGCGCGTGCCCCCGGACGGGCTGGCGGTGGAAGACTTCGGCGAGGCAGACAACCTAATGCTGGCCTGCGGGTTGAGCGAGGGCGGCTTTCCCATCCTGCGCGGGCCGGCGCTGCACGCCGACCCGTTGCTCGACTTCTCGATGTTCGAGGCCTGCTTGCGGGCGCTACGGGACTAGCCCGCGACCGTCCGAGCCGCCGCAGCGCCGCCGGACGTGAATCGCGGGCCCTGCGTCACGCCATCGCGCCGCGCGCGCCGATCGGCCAGACGCATTCCACCCGGCCCTTGCGCACGCCGACATACCAGTCGTAGCGGTCCACCGTCGGGTCGCAATGGCCGGGCACCAGGCGCAGCTTTTCGCCCAAGCCCGGGGTCGCGCCATCGCGCACCTCCATCTTGCCGTGCTCGTCGCTGAAGCTGGTGCAGACCAGGCCTGGGCGCTGCCAGACCAGCGGCAGGCCGCTATCCACCGCCACCGCCTTGTGCCCGGCGTCCAGCACCGCCACGCCGGGGATGCTGCGGCTCATCACCGTGCTCAGCACGAACAGGCTCTGCTGGAACGGCGGCGCGTCCTCGTTGCGGGCGTAGTCGGCATCCATGAAGGCGTAGCTGCCGGCCTGGATCTCGGTGTAGACGCCACTCGCGGCCTCATGCCGGAAGGTGCCGGTGCCGGCGCCGCCGACGATCGGGCAGTCCAGCCCACGCTGGCGCAGTTGCTCCACCGTGCGGCGGCACATCTCCGCGGCTTCGGCGATGACCCTCGCGCGCAGTTCCGGCGCCCGCTTGTGCTGGGCGCTGCCGTGATAGGCCTGCAAGCCGCCGAAGATCAGGTGCTTGCTCGCGGCGATCTTCTCGGCCAGCGCCACCGCCGGCGGCCCCGGCGGCACGCCGCAACGGGCGGCGCCGACATCGATCTCCACCAGCACCGTCAGCCGGATGCCCGCCGCCTCGGCCGCCGCCGCGCAGGCCGCCACCTGGCTCTCGTCGTCGATGCAGACCGCGACCTTGGCGATCTTGGCCAGCGCCGCCAGCCGCGCCAGCTTCTTCGGCCCGACCACCTCGTTGGAGACGAGGATATCGGGGATGCCGCCCCAGGCCAGCACTTCCGCCTCGCCCACCTTCTGCACGCATTGGCCGATGGCGCCGCGGCGCATCTGCTGGTGCGCCACCACCGCCGACTTGTGTGTCTTGGCGTGCGCCCTGAGCTTCGCACCGGTCGGCGCCAGCAAGGACGCCATCAGGTCCAGATTGTGCTCAAAGGCATCGAGGTCCAGCAGCAGCGCGGGGGTCTCGACGTCCTCTTCGCGCATGCCGGGTTCGGCGGGCGGGTGTTGCAGCATCGGCATGGCTCCTCGTCTGGCGGTCAGACTACCGCAGGCCGCGCCAGCCCGTAATGCCCGCGCAGCGTTTCCGCGCTGTACTCCGTGCGGAACAACCCGCGCCGCTGCAGCAGCGGGATCACCTGGCTGGCAAACACCTCCAGCGAGGCCGGGAGCACCGGTGGCATGACGTTGAAGCCATCCGCCGCGCCGTCCTCGCACCAGTCGGCGATCAGGTCGGCAATCTGCTCCGGCGTACCGGCGGTGACGTAGTGGCCGCGCGCCCCGGCCAGGTAGCTCAGCAACTGCCGCAGCGTCGGCTTTTCCCGCCTGACCAGCCCGACGATCACCTCGGTGCGGCTGCGCGCCGCCTCCACCTTTCCCGGGTCGGGGAAGTCTTCGGGCGAAAGCGGCTTGTCCATCGGCAAATGGGAGAAGTCATGCCCGCCGAAGCGCCCGCTCAGCCGCTTGCGGCCCACCTCCGGGTCGCTCAGGTCGTCCAACTCGCGCGCCAGCCGCTGCGCCTCGGCCTCGGTACCGCCGATGACCGGGGAGAGGCCGGGGAGGATCACCACCTGGCTGGGGTCGCGGCCCTCGGCCACCGCCTGAGCCTTCAGGTCGCGGTAGAATTCCTGCGCGGTCAGCTTTTCCATCTGCGCGGTGAACACCGCTTCGGCATGGCGCGCGGCGAAGCGACGGCCGGTCTCGGACGACCCCGCCTGCACGAAGACCGGCCTGCCCTGCGGCCCGCGCGGCAAGTTCAGCGGCCCGGCCACCTGGTATTGCGCGCCCACATGGTTGGGCGGCCGCAGCGCGCCATCGCGCAGGTAGCGTCCGGCGGCGCGGTCATCCAGCACGGCGTCATCCGCCCATGAGTCCCACAGCCCCTTGACCACGGCCATGAACTCCTCGGCGCGCTCATAGCGGTCGGCATGGCTGACCTGCGCCGCATCGCCGAAATTGCGCGCCGCCGCTGCCAACCAGGAGGTCACGATGTTCCAGCCGATACGGCCACCAGTGATGTGGTCCAGCGAGGCGAACTGCCGCGCCAGATTGAACGGCTCGGTATAGGTGGTGGAGCAGGTGCCGATCAGCCCGATATGCGTCGTCGCCATGCTCAGCGCCGCAAGCGCGGTCACCGGCTCCAGCCAGGTGCGCGGCGCGTGGGCCACGTCATCGCCCAGCGCCAACTGGTCAGCCAGGAAGATGCTGTCGAATTTCGCCGCCTCCGCCATGCGCGCGCAGTCCGCGTAGTAGCGGATATCCGTCAGCGGCAGCGTCGAGGCGCCGGGATGCCGCCACGATGCCTCGTGATGACCGCGGCTCTGGATGAACAGGTTCAGGTGGATCATGGCGCTCACCAGCTGCCATCCAGCGGCGCCGAGAGCGGCACGCCTTCGACGCGGATACCGGCCGGGCGGCCCTTGGCCGTGCTGCCCTGCCAGGCCCGCGTGTACACTTCCGGCAAGGCAGGCCCATCCGTGCAGGCCAGCCACAGCCGGAACAGATGGCGGCGGTTCTCCGGCTCGGCAAAGTCCTCATACGCCGTGCGCGAATGCATGATGGTGTGGTTGCTGACCCACTGCATGTCGCCGGGGCGGAAATCCATGTCCAGGTGAATCGCAGGGTCTTCTGCGAGAGCATCCAGCGCGTCGCAGGCGGCTTCCAGCTGCGGCGTGCTGCGCGGCACGTCCGGAAAGCGCTGCGCCTTCCGCATGGCGCTGCGGACATAGGTGGCGACGACGCTGCCATCCGGCATGGGGTTGAACACCGGCACGGCGTACCAGGGCTCGGCGCCGTCGGGCACTTCGCCACGGCGGTCGCGATACGCTGGCTTGAGCAGTTCCGGCAGCAGGTCGGGGTGGCGCGCCAGCATCTCGTTGAACAGCGTGGAGGAGCTGACCAGGCTGGACTTGCCGCCGGCCCTGCTGGGCTTGATGCAGAGCAGTGCGACGATGTCGGATGAATCGCAGTGGTAGGGCAGCCGCGCTGCCGTCTGGTAGCCACGATGGTTTGGCTGGGCGTAGTCGGCGCCGATATCCTTCACGTGCCCCAGGATATGCCCCATGGCATTCTGCGACACCGGCTCGCCGAGCAGCGTGCCCAGGCCGAAATAGGCGATGGCGCATTGCCGGATGGACCAGCGTTCCACCGGCACGCCGCGAACCAGGATGAAGCCGCGCCCGCGCAGCGTGGCCTCGCGGATTTCGCTGACCAGTGGCGCCAGGCCGGGCACGTCCAGATGGCTGGCGTCGATGGCGGCGATGTCGATCCCCGTCGCGTCCAGCCTGCGGACGGCGGCGAGCAGCTCCTCGATCTCGGTCTCGCGCAGCGGGCGCAGCCAGTCCGCGCGCTGCGCCATCTCGGCGCCGTACCAGGCCTGCGGGCCCTTCACCGGTTGCAGCATGGCCATCCCTCCGCTTCTTGGGCGGAAGCCTAGGCCCGGCCTCGGCGCTACGGCAAGCTGGCCAGCAGCGCCGCCTCGATCCGCTCGACATCCGCCATGCCGTTATAGCCGTGGAAGCTGATGCGGATGCGCCCACGCCCGCCCCAGGCCCAGACACCCCGCGCGTACATCGCTTCCACCGCCGCATCGGCCTCAGGGTGTTCCACGCAGACGCTGGCGCCGTGCCGCGCCGGGTCCTGCGGCGTGGTGCTGGGGATGCCGTGCTGCGCCAGCCGCGCCAGCAAGGCGCCGGTCAGCCGCTGCACATGGGCCTGCACCGCGTGGGCGTCGTATTGCCGCAGGTAGTCCATCGCCTCGTTCAAGACATACAGCGGCGCATGCGCGGGGTTGCCGCGGGTGAAGCGCATGGCGTCCGGCTTCAGCTGCAGCCCACCGACATAATCCGGCCGGCCGCCGCCGATGATGCTGTTGCCGGTGATGTTGAACCACCCCGCCGAGGCCGGTGCCCAACCTGGCTGCCGCGCCCGGTTCCAGTAGGCGATGGCGACGCCGGTGGTGCCCAGCATCCACTTGTAGCAGGCGGAAAAGGCGAAGTCGGTGATGCCGGCGTCGATCGGCATCCAGCCGGCGCCCTGGGTGTAGTCCACCACCAGCAGCGCGCCGACGCGATCCGCCACGCGCCGCAGCGCCGCCAGGTCCGGCCGCTGCGCGTTGAGGTAGGAGACGGCGGAGACCACGATCATCCGCGTCCGCGCATCCACCTGCGCGGCGACGGCGGCGGGGTCCATCACATCGGCGAAGCGCAGTTGTGGCCGGGGCTCATGCCGAAGCGCCAGCGGGCCGACATCTGAGGGGTACTCATCGGGGTCCAGCACAACGTTGTCGTCGGGGCGCCAGTCCAGGCTCTCCACCAGCATGGCGACGCCTTCGGCGACGTTGCTGACGAAGCCGATATCGCCGGGCTGCACGTGCCACATGGCGGCGGCGCCTTCGCGGGCGCGCTCGATCTGCGCTTCCTGCGGCGCGCGGCCATGATGGCCCAGGCTCTTGTCCTCGGCATAGGCCTCGAAGGCCCGGGCGTGGCGCTTCAGGAAGGGCGTCTCGCCGGCGGCGCAGACATGCGTCACGCCCTCGGGCAGGCGGAAATCGGCGGGGTCGAACAGGGGCTTCATGCCCACAGGGTCAACCCGCGCCGCAGCGCTTGTCCAGCGCTACTCCACGGTCATCTGCAACTCGGCCACCAGCGGCCGCACCTGCGCCACCTGCGCCCGCACCGCGGCGCCGAATACCTCCGGCGTGTCGCCGCCCGGCTCGGCACCCAGGTCCAGGATGCGCTGGCGCAGCGCCGGGTGCTGGGCGGCGGCGGCAATCTCCCGGTGCAACCGGGCCGACACCGGCGCCGGGGTCTGCGCGGGCGCGAAGAAGCCGTTCCAGCCCAGCAACTCCAGGTTCGGGTAGCCCAGCTCGCGCACTGTCGGCACTTCCGGCAGCGCGCTGGCCCGCTGTGCCGCCAGGGTCGCCATCGGCCGCAACTCGCCGGCGCGGATGCGCGCCAGCGAGGATGAAAGCTGGTCGCCGCCGAACTGGATGCGCCCGGCGAGCATTTCCTGCACCAGCGGCGCCGCGCCACGGAACGGCACGTGCTCCATGCGGATGCCCGCGTCGCGCTTCAGCACTTCGCCGACCAGATTCATCGTGCTGCCAGGGCCGGTGCTGCCGTAGAAGGCTTGGGTCGGGTGCGCCTTCGCCCAATCGACGAAGCCGCGCAGGTCGCTGGCGCCAACGCCCGGAATGGCCAGCAGCATCATCGGCACATTGGCGCCCATGGAGATCGGGGCGAAGTCACGCTCGATGCTGTGCGGCGCCCGGCCAAGCCGTTCCAGCGCCGCCGTGGTGGTGCTGAAGGTCAGGTTGTGGAACAGCAGCGTGTAGCCATCGGCCGGCGCCTTCGCCACGACATCGGCGCCGATGGAACCACCGCCACCGCCCCGGTTCTCCACCAGCACCGGCTGGCCCATGGTCTCGGTCATGCGCTGCGCGAATAGCCGCGCCAGGATGTCCGTGGTGCCGCCGGCCGGGAACGGCACGATGATGCGGATGGGTTTTTGTGGGTAGGCGTCCTGCGCCAGCGCCGCGAAGGGCGAGAGCGCAGCGGCGGCCAGCAGCATGCGGCGCGTGGTCATGGCGGGTCTCCTCCGTATTATTGGAGGAGAGCCTAACCCTGATCCACGCCCGTTGTCAGTGCCCGGCGTTCTCGCCGCTGAAGTCCGGCGCGGCCAGCCCACTGGCGACCAGTTGCTTGACCAGCATGGCCTTCAGCCGCTCCAGGCCGGCCTCGGTGCTGGCCTCGCAGCGTGCCACCAGCACAGCCTGGGTGTTGGAGGCGCGCAGCAGCCACCAGCCATCCTCGGTCAGCACGCGCACGCCATCCACCGCCTGCACCTTGGCGCCCTCGGCGGCCAGGCGAGCTTTTACTTCTTCCACCACCACGAACTTGCGCGCCTCGTCGCAGTCGAAGCGCAGCTCCGGCGTGTTGATCACCACCGGCAGGCCAGCGCGCATGTCTCCCAGAGTCTCGCTGCTGCGGGCGATGATACCGAGCAGCCGCACTGCCGAGTACGGCGCGTCGTCGAAGCCGTACCACTTATCCGCGAAGAAGATGTGGCCGCTCATCTCGCCGGCCAGCGGGCTGCCGGTCTCGGCCATCTTGGACTTGATGAGCGAGTGCCCGGTCTTCCACATCATCGGCGTGCCGCCGGCCTTGGCGATCTCGTCGAACAGCACCTGGCTGGCCTTCACATCAGCGATGATGGTGCCGCCCGGATGGCTCTTCAGCACGTCCCGCGCCAGCACCACCAGCAGCTGGTCGCCGAACAGGATGTTGCCCTCGCCATCCACCACGCCGATGCGGTCGGCGTCGCCGTCGAAGGCAATGCCGAGATCGGCCTTCCGCTTCGCCACCTCGGCGATCAGCTGCTCCAGGTTCTTCGCCACCGTCGGGTCCGGGTGGTGGTTCGGGAAGGTGCCGTCCACCGTGCCGTTGATGACGAAATGCTCGCCCGGCAGCCGGGCGACCAGCACCTTGGTGATGTCGCAACCGCTGCCATTGCCGGGGTCCCACACCACGGTCAGCTTGCGGTCGCCGCCGTCATAATCCTGCATCACGCGGGCGGCGTATTCCTCGGTCACGTCCACCTGGCGGTCGCTGCCCTGGGCCACCGGCACCACGTCGCCCTCGCGCGCCATGCGGCCGATTTCCTGGATCTGCGCGCCAAAGAACGGCTTCTTGCCCATCATCATCTTGAAGCCGTTGTAGTCCGGCGGGTTATGGCTGCCGGTGACCATGACGCAGCCATCGGCGTGCAGCGCATAGGTGCCGAAATAGGTCATCGGCGTCGCCACCAGGCCAATCCGCAGCACTTCCAGGCCACAGGCGCGCAGCCCGGCCACCAGCTGCGGTTCCAGCAGCGGGGAGGAGACGCGGCCATCCATGCCGACCACGATCTTCGTGCCGCCACTCCGGGCGATGATGCTGCCGAAGCAGCGGCCGATGGCGAAGGCGTCCTCCGGCTGCAGCGTCTTACCGACAATGCCGCGGATATCGTATTCGCGCAGCACGGTGCCGTCGAACTGATGGTTGAAAACCGTCATTGCTTCAATCCTCGTCTCAGGGCCGGCCGATGCTGCCGTAGCGGAACCCGGCCGCCCGCATCGCCTCGGGATCATACACGTTACGCAAATCCTGCAGAACATCGCCCCGCATCGCCGCCTTCAGCCGCTCGGGCGACAGCGCGCGGAACTCGTTCCATTCGGTCATCAGCACCAGGCAGTCGGCGCCCTGCGCCGCATCCAGTGCATTCTCGGCGTAGTGTACCGCCACCGGCAGCAGCGGCCGGGCATTGGCCACCGCCGCGGGGTCAAAGGCGCGCACCGTGGCGCCGGCGGCGACCAACTGCGGCACAAGCACCAGCGCCGTGCTGTCGCGCATGTCGTCGGTCTCCGGCTTGAACGCCAGGCCCAGCACGGCCACCACCTTGCCTTCGACGCTGCCGCCGCAGGCCGCGATGACGCGCGCGGTCATCTGTTCCTTGCGGGCGTCGTTCACCGCGATGGTGGTCTCCACCAACCGCACCGGCGCGCCGTAGTCCTGCGCGGTTCGGGCCAGCGCCAGCGTGTCCTTCGGGAAGCAACTGCCGCCATAGCCGGGGCCGGGATGCAGAAACTTGCGGCCGATGCGGCCATCCAGCCCGATGCCGCGCGCCACGTCGTGCACGTCGGCGCCGACCTTCTCGCACAGGTCGGCCATCTCGTTGATGAAGGTGATCTTCACCGCCAGGAACGCATTCGCGGCGTACTTGATCAGCTCCGCCGTCTCGATGCTGGTGGCGACGATCGGCGTCTCGAACAGATAGAGCGGCCGGTACAGCCGCTTCAGCACCGCCAGCGCACGTTCACCGGAAGCGCCGTCCTCGGTGCCGATCACCACGCGGTCCGGCCGCATGAAGTCGCCGATGGCATTGCCTTCCCGCAGGAACTCCGGGTTCGACGCCACCGCGATGTCCACATCCGGCCGCGCCGCCTGCACCAGCGCCTTCACGCGGGCGCCGGTGCCAACCGGCACGGTGGATTTCGTCACCAGCACCACCGGCCCCTGCGCCGCCATCGCCACCTGCTCGGCGGCGGCGAAGACGTAGCTGAGGTCGGCGTGGCCATCGCCGCGCCGGCTGGGCGTGCCGACCGCGAGGAACACCGCGTCGGCGCCATGCACCGCTTCGTCCAGGCTGGTGGTAAAGCTCAACCGCCCGTCGCGGGCGTTGTCCATCACCAGCTTTTCCAGGCCGGGCTCATAGATCGGGATGCGCCCGTCGCGCAGCGCCACCACCTTGCTGGCATCGGTATCGACGATGCAGACATCGACCCCGAATTCTGCGAAGCAGGCACCGGAGACTAGGCCGACATAGCCGGCCCCCACCATGGCGATGCGCAACAGCTTGTCTCCGCGCTCAGGTGTACTTCTTCAGGAACTCACGCACCGCCGGCGCCATGTCGTCGCGCTTCAGCGCGAAGGCGATCTGCGCTTCCAGGAAGCCGGTCTTGTCACCGCAGTCGAAGCGCTTGCCCTCATAGCGCACGCCGTGGAAGGGCTGGTGGCCGATCAGCTTGGCCATGCCGTCGGTCAACTGCACCTCGCCGCCGGCGCCGCGTTCCATCTTGGCCAGGTGGCCGATCACCTCGGGCATCAGCACGTAGCGGCCAATGACGGTCAGGTTGGACGGCGCTTGGTCAATCGGCGGCTTCTCCACCAGGCCCTTGACGGAAACGAGCCGGCCCATGTCCTTCTCAACGTCCAGCACGCCGTAGCGGTTGACCCGCTCCATCGGCACTTCCTCGATCGCCACCACGTTGCCGCCGGTTTCCATGTAGGCATCGGCCAGCTGCTTGGTGCAGCTGACATCGCACTGCATCAGGTCATCCGGCAGCAGGATCGCGAAGGGCTCGTCGGCAATGAAACTGCGGGCGCACCAGATCGCGTGGCCCAGGCCCATCGGCACCTGCTGGCGCACCGTCACCATGCTGCCCGGCTCCATCGCCATGGCACGCAGCACGTTCAGCTCGGCCTGCTTGTTGCGCTCCGCCAGGGTGCGCTCCAGCTCATAGGCGACGTCGAAATGCTCGACGATCGCGGTCTTGCCGCGGCCGGTAATCAGGCAGAATTGTTCGATTCCGGCCTCGCGCGCCTCGTCCACGGCGTACTGGATCAGCGGCCGGTCAACCACCGGCAGCATCTCCTTCGCCATCGCCTTGGTGGCAGGCAGGAATCGAGTGCCCAGGCCGGCAACCGGCAGGACGGCCTTCTTCAGCGGCTTCAAAGCAGGCAAGGAAATCTCCTTGGTTAGGTCTTCTGATGGACGAATAGGCGCGTAGCCCTGGGGCAGTACAGGCGCAAGACGGTTACCGTCGCGTTCTGTCTGCCACAAGTTTCGCTATCGCATCAAAATATCCCTGGCCTGGTTGACCCGGGAGGCCAGCCAGTCGCTGCCACCGTGGTCCGGGTGCGCCGCCAGCATCAACCGACGATGCGCCGCCCGGACGTCATCATGCGTCGCTCCCGGGGCAAGGCCAAGCACGGCCAGCGCCTCAGCCTGATCCATGCCGGCCGAGGCAGGCGGCGCCTCGGCGGGCTGGTCCGCTGCCGCGCGCCAGTCCGGCTGGGCCCGATCCAGCCAGGCTTCCAGCAGAGGCACGGCCTCGGTGTCCTGACTGTGGCATTCGGCCAGCAAGGCCAGCAGGTCCGCCAGGCTCAGTTCCGCCAATTCGCGCCCGGCAAAGCCGCCCTGGCGCACCCGGCCGCTCATCTCACCGCTGGCGTGGTCCAGCCGCATGGCCAGCCAGGCCGTCTCCACCGCAGTTTCCGCCTCACTGCCGGGGGTGCCGGACGCGCCGTTGCCGCGGTTGAACCAGCCACTGAAGCGGGCGCGGTTCCACCAGCGCCAGAGCATCGGCGCGAACAGCCCGGCGGCCCAGATCGCCTGCATCCCCCGGCCACTGACCAGCAACAGGCCGCCGAGGATGACGGCGCCGGTCGCCGCCACCCACACCAACCCCTTGCGGATCGCCTCCACCGGCGCAGAAACAAACAGGCGCAGCAGCCAGAGCCCAAAGGCCAGCGCCAGCCCACCGAGAAGGATTGCCGCCATGCGCCGCTACCGTTTCGGCGCGGGCAGTTGCCCGGCGATGCGTTGCGCCGCGGAGCCGCCCAGCCGGGTCAGCGCCGCGCGGCCGCCGGCGGCAAAGACGGCAACCGCCCGCAGCAGCTCCGCCAAGGCGCTCGCGGCGCCGGCATCGAACGGCGCATAGGCCCCACCGCTGATCTTCGCCAATTGCCGGAAGCCGGCGCCGGCCTCGGTGCTGTCGCCTTCGTGGAAAACGAAGATCGGCGTGCCCGAGAGCCCCAGCTGCCCGGCCAGGTGGCAGAGCGGGTCCACCGGCTCCTCCAGCGCGTCACCGACGAAGACCAGGGCGTTGACCCGTTCCTGGCGGCTTTCGGTCAGCACGTGCTGCAACAGGCGGCCGATCTGGGTCTGCCCGCCCAGGCACTGCACGCCGGTCATCCGCCGGGTCAGCTCGGCCGAGTCGGTCAGGAAGGGGGTGGCCGCGAGTTCCATGAAGCCGCGATAATAGGCCAGTTGCACCGCCAGGCCGCCCAGATCCCGCGTGGCCAGGAACATCTCGCCCTGCAGGGTGCAGGCGCGGTCCCAGCTGGGTTGCCGGCTGGCGGTCGCATCCATGGCGAAGACCAGCCGGCCGCGCCGGCCATTGGCCGGGCGTGCCTGCGGCATCGCCTCCACGCGCTTCAGGAAGGCGCTGACCGCCGCCGAAGCCGGTGGCACCTTGGGCTTTTCGGGCAGGTTGCTCATGTGGTGATACATGGTGAAGCCTCGGCGGCGCTGCCAGGGCGGAATGGAACAGCGCCAGATCACGCGGCCGTCGTTGGCAGCAACCCCGATCGCGCGCTCTACTGTACGCCGAAGCAAGGAGATGGCGATGCGGCATCTGGGTAAACTGGCCTTGGCCAGCCTGCTGGCCGGTGGCCTGGCCCTTGGCGTGGCCGAGGCGCAGAAGCCGCCGCCGGCCGGCACCCCCACGCCGCCGAGTTCCAAGCCGGCCCCGGCGCCGCCGCCCGCGCCGGGCCCCGCCGTGCCCGGCAAGCTGCCGGCGCCCCAGCCCCCCACCCCGGGCGCCCCGGCTACTCCCCCAGGTACCCCGGGGCCGCAAACCGTGCCGCCGGCACCGCGCGCCCAGGCACCCAGCGTCCCGGCGCCGATCGATGAGCCCACCGCGGTTGGCCGGCTGCGCAGCCTGCTCGGCGCCGACATCGCCCTGGCCTACACCCGCGCCGAGGTGACCGACCCCGCCCGCGGCACGGTGCGGCTTTCCGGTGTCACCATCACCAGCAATGGCAAGCCCATCCGCATCGAGACCCTGGCGCTGGACGACCTGCGCGAGGATGGCCTGGGCGAGGCCGATGCGCGCAACCTGACCTACCAGGACGGCACCACCACCTTCACGCTGGAACGCGCGCAGATCGCCGGCCTGACCGTGCGCGCCGCCGCCGCCGGGCAGTCGCGGACCCCCGATTTGGTGACGCTGGACAGCCTGCGGGTCGGCGGCCTGCTGGTGCGGGACGGTACCGAGACGGAGCTGCGCCTGGCCCAATCCGCGCTGGAGGATTACGGCCCGGGGCGGCAGACCCGCTTCTCGCTCTCTGGCCTGGCCATGCGGCTGAAGCCCGGTGGGCCGGTGCAGGGCCTGACGCTCAGCCGCGCGGTGCTGCGCGGCATGGATATCGCCACCATCGCCACCACCATGGCCCGCAACCAGCAGCCGCCGATGGCCGGCCGCCTGGCGCTGGAGTTGCAGGAGCTGACCGCGACCGGCGCCAACAACGCGGCGCTCGGCAGCATCGGCTCGGTGCGCCTGGTCAGCGACCAGCCGAGTGACGGCGTCGGCGTGGGCAGCTTCGCGCTGCGGGCGCTGCGGCTGAACCCCATTGGCGAGAGCGCCCCCTGGATGCAGCGGCTGGGCTACGGCGTCCTGCTGTTCGACCTGACGGCAGATAGCCGCTTCGACCCCGCCACCGGCCGCATGGACCTGACCTCCATGTCGCTGGTCGGGCGCGATATCGGCACCCTGGCGCTGGCCTTCAGCGGGGATGGCGCCGCCACCGCCGCCATGCAACGCGGCGACTTCGCTGGGCTGCGGCTAATCTCCGCGGGGCTGCGCTACATCGACCAGGGCCTGGTCGGGCGGCTGTTGGCGCAGCAGGCGCGCGAGAGCAACACCCCCGAAGCCCAGCTGCGCGAGCAATACGCCAACATGGCCGGCGGTGCGCTGGCGCAACCGGCGTTGAGCGCGGTGCGCGAAGCGGTGCAGCGCTTCATCCGAGGCCAGGCGCGAGAGGTGGAGGTGACCCTGCACCCAGCACAGCCGGTGCCGCTGATGGAGCTGGCGCAACGCCCGCCGGCCAGCCCCGCGGATGCGGCGGCTCGGCTGGGGTTGGGCGCGGTGGCGCGGTAAAGTGCAGCCAGCAGGCGCGGCCTGAACCGCGCCTGCTGGCTGCCGCTTGGCATCACACCGAGCGCCCTTGGCCCCGCGTGGTCATGGGCTCCATCGGCAGCCTCAACCTCCGGCGCCCTCGCGCAATTTAGCCCGTGCGCTCCTCGCGCAATTTAGCCCGTGCGCTCCTCGCGCAACGCATTCGCCTGATGCACCGCCAGCGCCGTCAGGTTGACAATGCCCCGCGCGGTGACAGCTGGCACCAGGATATGGACCGGCTTCTTCATGCCCAGCAGCAGCGGCCCCACCTGCAAGCCGTCGCCGGCGGCCTTGACCAGGTTGAAGCCGATATTCGCCGCGTCCAGGTTGGGCATCACCAGCAGGTTGGCGGCACCCTCCAGCGGACTGTCCGCCACGGCCTTCTGGCGGATCGCCTGCACCAGCGCCGCATCGGCGTGCATCTCGCCATCCACCGGCAGGTGAGGCGCGCGGGCACGCACCAGCGCCAAGGCGTCGCGCATCTTGCGGGCGCTTGGTGCGTGGCTGGCCCCGAAGCTGGAATGCGAGAGCAACGCAGCTCGCGGCGCAATACCGAAGGCGTGGACCTGCTCGGCCGCAAGCAGCGTCATCTCCGCCACCTGCTCGGCGTCGGGGTCCACCAGCAAATGGGTGTCCACCACGAACAGCGTGCCGGTGGTCAGAATCACTGCCGACAGCCCATAGACCCGGCTGACATCGTCGCGCTTGCCGATGATGTCGAAGGCATAATGCCACTGCCGCATCCAGTTGCCGGAACCGCCGCACAGCGCCGCATCCACCATGCCGGCTTCCAGCATGCAACTGGCCGTCACGGTTGGCCGGTTACCAATCCGCCGCGCCGCCGCCTCGGGCGGTACGCCGCGCCGGCCGACGCGCTGCTGGTACAGCGCCGCCAATTGCGCCACCCGAGGGCCACCTTCGGAGGGATCGAAGATCTCGACACTCTCGGAAAAATCCATCCGCAGGCCCATCGCCCGGGCGCGGCCTTCAATGACGGCACGGCGGCCGATCAGCACCGGCTCGGCGATGCCTTCGTCCAGCACGGTCTGCACCGCCCGCAGCGTGCGTTCGTCCTCGCCCTCGGCATAGACCACGCGGCGGACATTCTTGCGCGCCGCCTCGAATACCGGGCGCATCAGGTCGCCGGAGCGGAAGACATAGCCTTCCAGGCGGCGGCGATACTCGTCGAAATCGGCAATCGGCCGCCGCGCCACGCCGCTTTCCATCGCGGCGCGGGCCACCGCCGGCGCCACTTCCAGGATCAGCCGCGGGTCAAACGGGCGCGGGATGATGTAGTCCGGCCCGAACACAGGGGCGTGGCCGCCATAGGCCGCGGCCACCACCTCGCTGGCCTCCTGCCGCGCCAGGGCGGCGATGGCGTCGGCGGCGGCGACCTTCATCGCCTCGTTGATCTGCTCGGCGCCAACATCCAGCGCACCGCGGAAGATGAAGGGGAAGCAGAGGACGTTGTTTACTTGGTTAGGATAGTCTGATCGCCCGGTGGCGACGATGGCGTCCGGCCGCACGGCGCGGACGGCTTCCGGCAGGATTTCCGGCTCCGGGTTGGCCAGGGCGAAGATCAGCGGCTTCGGCGCCAGCTTGTGCAGCCATTCCGCCTTCAGCACCCGCGGCGCGGACAGGCCGAGGAAGACATCGGCGCCTTCCAGCACCTCCTCCAGGCTCCGGGCATTGGTACGCTGGGCGTAGCGCGCCTTGTAGGGGTCCATCTGCTCGGTGCGGCCCTCATAGACCACGCCCTTGATATCGCAGACCGTGACGTTCTCGCGCTTCAGCCCCATGGCCACCAGCAGGTCCAGGCAGGCCAGCGCTGCGGCGCCGCCGCCGCTATTGACCAGGCGGACTTCTGACAGTTCCTTGCCCTGCAGCAGCAACCCGTTGCGTACCGCGGCGGCGACGATGATGGCGGTGCCATGCTGGTCGTCGTGGAAGACCGGGATCTTCATCCGCTCGCGCAGCCGCCGCTCCACCTCGAAGCATTCCGGCGCTTTGATGTCTTCAAGGTTGATGGCGCCGAAGCTGGGTTCCAGCGCCGCGATCACCTCGATCAGCTTGTCCGGGTCGCGCTCATCGATCTCGATATCGATGCTGTCGATGGAGGCGAACTTCTTGAAGAGGACCGCCTTGCCCTCCATCACCGGCTTCGACGCTAACGCACCGATGGCGCCCAGCCCCAGCACCGCGGTGCCATTGGTGATGACAGCTACCAGGTTGCCGCGGCTGGTGTAGTCCCAGGCCTTGTCGGGGTCGCGGGCGATCTCCTCGCAGGCGGCCGCCACCCCGGGGGAATAGGCCAGCGACAAGTCACGCTGGTTGGCCATGCGCTTGGTCGGCTCGATGGAGAGCTTCCCCGGGCGCGGCAGCCGGTGATAGTCCAGCGCGTCCTTACGGATATCTTCGTCCATGCGGTCCCCCTGACGGCGGCGTTATAGCCGAAAAGAGTGCCCTTGCGTCAGGCCGCTTCAGCGCCCGGCACCGTATGCTGGTCCAAGGAGTGGCGCCGCACCGGGCACCGCCCCGCGGCGCGCATACCTATATGTAGGCAGAGTATCCAGGGCAGCCCTGACCGCCCCGGATTCGGTGGCACCTGGCGTGCCATGGCAGGCGCAGGCCGCCCGCAGCGGGATGATAGCCAGCTTTCCAGCTGCGCGGCCTTGCCGTTGGGTCAGGGAGGCGAAGCACCGATGGCCGATGGACAAAGCCAGCCGGCAAATTGTGGAAATGATGGGCTGGGGCTACATCCTGGCCGGCGGCGGTTCGGCCTGCCAGTGCCCAGGGAAAGCGATGCCCAGGAATATGCGGTCAAGAAGATTCGAACTTCCACGGGGTTTCCCCCACCAGCACCTCAAGCTGGCGCGTCTACCATTCCGCCATGACCGCATGGTAGCGAGAGCAGGCGCGTATAACCGATGATCCCGCCGGCATCAACGCACCACGACGCTTTCGGCGTCGAATGGCGGATTTCCGATGCGCCGGTGCCATATCCGGCGGCCCTGGCGGCCCAGGAAGCCCGGGTGGCGGCCATTCGCGCCGGGGAGGCGCCGGAGTTGGTCTGGCTGCTGGAGCATCCGCCGACCTATACCGCCGGTACCTCCGCCCGGCCGGAGGACCTGGTGGACGCCCGCTTCCCCACCTTCAGCGCCGGACGTGGCGGACAGTGGACCTATCACGGGCCAGGCCAGGTCACCGGCTATGTGATGCTGGACCTGAACCGGCGCGGCAAGGACATCCGCGCCTATGTCCGGCAGTTGGAGGAATGGCTGATCCGCACGCTCTGGCGCTTCAATGTGCGGGGCGAGCGGCGGGACGGCCGTGTCGGCATCTGGGTGGTGGACCCGGCAACGGGCGGCGAGGCGAAGATCGCCGCGCTGGGCGTGCGGGTGACGCGCTGGGTGACCTGGCACGGCGTGTCACTGAACGTGGAGCCGGAGTTGAGCCACTTCGGCGGCATCGTGCCGTGTGGGATCAGCGAGCACGGCGTGACCAGCCTGGCCGCGCTGGGGGTGGTGGCGACGGTCGAGGAAGTACAGGCGGCGATGATGGGGGAGTGGGCGGCGGTGTTCGGACAAATCCCCTCCTCCGGCTGACCCGCGCCTTGCGGGCCCCGCGGCAACCGCGCCAATCTGCCATCGCACCAAAACGCGGAGAGAGCGCCATGAAGCGCCTGGTCGTCCTGCTGGCCGTCATCATGCTGGCGGGCTGCGCCTACAAGCAGCAGCCCATCTACAATCCGGTGCAGCCGGTGCCGCTCTCGGCGCAATCCCTGCCGCTGGCCCGGATCGAGGCACTGGTTATCGCCGGCGCCCAAATGCGGGCCTGGCGGGTTGAACGCGTCGGCGGCGGCCATCTGCGGGCCACGCAGGTGGCAGACAAGTTCTCCGCCACCGTCGATATCACCTTCGACCAGCGGCAGTTCCGCATCACCTACCGCGACAGCAACGGGCTGATGGCCAACAACGGCGCCATCCATTCGCACTACAATTTCTGGGTGCGCAATCTGGAAGCCGACATCCGCAACAAGCTGAGCGCTGGCCCGTAACAAAAAACACCGGCCATCGCTGGCCGGCGTTTCGGTTGTCCAAGCCCATGACGGCGTGGCGGCCTGCGCTTACCCAACGCCGCCGCTACGCGTTGACGGTGCTGCTACAGCGTGATCCGCTTTGATGGATCACGCTGTGGCCAGTGTTCGAGAGATTGCTTCACCACTACGGCGATTCCGCCTTGGTGGATCAAGCTCTACCCGCGCCCGCCGCCGCGCGCCGGCTCGGGCGACGCGTCGCGGAAATCGGCATTGCGCCACGCCGCGCGCTCAGGCCGCGGGTCACCGCTGGCCACCGCTGGCGCCGGGCGCCGACGGCTGGCGTCGCCGGCATGCGCCTG
>CANBNK010000090.1 GCA_947371015.1 Acetobacteraceae bacterium
CAACATCAAATCGAGCGCTCGATTGAGCGCTCAGTCGAGCGCTTTCCAATTCTATCTCGCCAACCAACTCCGCCTCCAGCACCTCGTGCCAGCGCAGAGCACATCATCCAGCACCCGCGCCGCAAGGTGGGGTCAAGACAGCGGTTACGCATGCCGCCATACCAGAGACTTAGCACAAAGTAGCCGGTGGCCAGTCAAGTCGTTTCAAGGAACGCTATCGGCAGCCCTGCTCACTAACTCGGCACATCAGGCCTTCGCCCGGTCTGGCGGTACACGTGCAACGGCACCATGATGATCGCAGCGCGTTGGCGCTTCACTGGAACAGGCGCTGGAATACATCGTGCGGCTGCCGTTACTCATTCTGCTACTGCTTCTCAGCGCCTGTTCCCCCGTCGTCATGCCCGCCGGCCCGGCGTCGATGGCACCGACGGTGAACGACAACGCCCTGACCATGGCAGATGGCGCCCGCCTGCCCTACCGGGCGTGGCTGCCCAACGGTGAGCCACGGGCGATCATCCTCGGCGTCCACGGATTCGGCGACTACTCGGTAAACTACCTCGAGATTCCGGCTCCATTGTTCACCGGCAGTGGGGTAGCGCTGTACGCTTATGACCAACGCGGCTTCGGCGCCGCGCCGAACCGTGGCTACTGGCCCGGGGCGGAAACATTAGCAGCCGACGCAGTGGAAGTCGCTCGCCTGCTACGCGCACGGCATCCAGGAGTGCCCCTGTACCTGATGGGTGAAAGTATGGGCGTCGCGGTACTGCTGGTAGCCGCTACAGGCACCGATCCGCCGCCAGTAGATGGCTACATCCTGCAGTCGCCGGCGGTGCGAGGACGCCAGGCGATCGGGATTGTCCTCAGCAGCCTGCTTGAGGTGGCGGGCCATACCGTGCCTTCGCTGGCGTTCCGTAATTCATCCTCCAGCATCAAGCCAACCGACAATGTCAACGCCATGCGCCGTTGGAGCCGCGACCCGCTGACCACCAAGGAAATCCGGGTAGATGCGATGTACGGGCTGGTTGGGTTGATGGATGAAGCGGTCGCGGCGCTGCCAAACTTCCGCGCGCCCGCCCTGTTGCTGTATGGCGGCCGCGATGATCTGGTACCCGACAGCGTGGTTCGGCGGGCCTTGCGGGCCATGGCGCCCGGCGCGGCAGTGCGCGTAGCCTTCTACCCTGAGGGCTTCCACCTGCTGTTGCGAGATCTTGACCGTGCAAAGGTGGCGGCGGACATCCTGGCCTGGATGCAAGACCACGAGGTGGCGCTGCCAAGCGGTGCGACCGGATTGAGACACGAGGAGACAACGCCATGAAACTGGCGATATTTGACAAGCCCCTGAACACCCTTTTGCTCGCTGAGCCCTTCGATGGCGTGCTGGTCGTCACGTTGAACCGACCGCAACGCGCCAACGCGTTCACCACCGAGATGGCGCGAGAGATCATTGACGTGTTTGGCGCATTGGAAGCCGAGCCCGAGGCTTATCGGTGCGTGGTGTTGACTGCGGCTGGAGATCGCGCTTTTTGCGCCGGCGCCGACCTGAAAGAGCGCGACGGCATGAGCGATGCCGACTTCCGCGCGCAACACTACCTGTATGAGCGCTGCTTCCGTGCCGTAGGTGCCTGCCCGCCACCACTGATCGCCGCGTTGAACGGCGCGGCCTTCGCCGGCGGTCTGGAAATCGCGCTGCAATGCGACTTCGCCTATGCCAGCGAAACCGCCCGCTTCGCCCTGACCGAGGTGACACGCGGCATCATGCCCGGTGGCGGCGGTACCCAGATGCTGCCGCGCAGCATCGGAGAGCGCCGGGCAAAGGAGTTGATCTTCACCGGCAGGCCGTTCAGCGCGGCGGAAGCGATGGAATGGGGGCTGGTCAACAAGCTCTGCGCGCCCGGTACCGTGCTGGCCGAAGTGCTGGACGTCGCCCGCACCATCTGCGCCAACGCGCCGATCAGCGTGCGCCAGGCAAAAAAATCGATCTCGACCGGCATGCAGATGGATAAGGCCAGCGGCATGCTGTTCGAGATCGAGGCCTACTACCAATTGATCCCTACCGAAGACCGGATCGAAGGAATCAACGCGTACGTCGAAAAGCGGACGCCGGAGTTCAAGGGGCGCTGACGCGCCCCTTGCTTCGCTACCGCGGCAGCGTCGAGTTGCCCATCAGGAACTCGTCCACCGCGCGGGCGCACTGGCGGCCCTCGCGGATGGCCCACACCACCAATGATTGCCCACGGCGCATGTCACCAGCGCTGAACACCTTGTCCACGCTCGTGCGATAGTCCTCGGTATTCGCGGCGACATTGCCGCGACCGTCCAGCTTCACACCCGCCGCTTCCAACAGGCCCGACTTTTTTGGGCCAAGGAAACCCATGGCAAGCAGCACCAGGTCGGCCTGCAGCGTGAACTCGCTGCCGGGCACCTCCTGCATCTGCATGCGGCCACCCTTGCCTACCCATTCCACCCGCACGCAATCCAGCGCTGTAACCTTCCCGTTCTCGCTGCGGGCATTCTTGGTCAGCACTGACCAGTCGCGGGCGCAACCTTCATGATGGGCAGGCGCCGTGCGCAGCTTGTTGGGCCAATTTGGCCAGGATAGGGCCTTGTTCTCCTTCTCCGGCGGCTTCGGCATGATCTCAATCTGCGTGATCGAGGCCGCGCCATGGCGCGCCGAAGTGCCGATGCAGTCGGCACCAGTGTCGCCGCCACCAATCACCACGACATGCTTGCCCTTAGCAGTGAGAGTGCCACGCGGGGCGGCGCGGTCCTCAGTATCGCCGGCGACGCGCTTATTCTGCTGCGCAAGGAAATCCATGGCATAGTGGATGCCGTCCAACTGGCGTTCCGGGATCTCCAGGTTGCGCGGCCATTCGGCGCCGCCAGACAGCACCACGGCGTCATATCCAAGCACCAGGACTTCCATCGGCAACGTGTTGCCGACTTCCACGCCGGTGAGGAACTGAACGCCCTCCGCCTGCATCTGCTGCATGCGACGGTCGATCAGGTGCTTTTCCATCTTGAAGTCGGGAATCCCGTACCGGAGCAGGCCGCCAACCCGGTCGTTCTTCTCGAACAGCGTGACACTGTGGCCAGCGCGCGCCAACTGCTGCGAAACCGCCATGCCGGCCGGGCCGCTGCCCACGACGGCGACACGCTTGCCGGTCTTCGTCGCCGCCACCTGCGGTACGATCCAACCTTCCTGCCAGCCCTTATCAACGATCGCGCATTCGATCGACTTGATGGTGACAGGCATGTCCTGAATGTTCAGCGTACAACTTGCCTCGCATGGCGCCGGGCAGATGCGTCCGGTGAATTCTGGGAAGTTGTTGGTGCTGTGCAGCGTATCCAGCGCGGACTGCCACTGGTTACGATAAACTAGGTCATTCCAATCTGGAATCATGTTATTCACCGGACAGCCGTTATGGCAGTACGGAATGCCGCAGTTCATGCAACGCGCGGCCTGGCCATGCAGTTGGTCGGCCGGCAGCGGGGTGACGTATTCCCGATAGTTGTGGATGCGCTCCTGCGGGTCGACATAACCGCGGTCGCTGCGCTCGATCTCAAGGAATCCGGTTGGCTTGCCCATAACTGCTACCCCTACTCTGCCGCAGCCGCGGGCGTCGCCTCACGCTCGGCCTTCAGGTCGAGCAGGGCGCGGCGGTAATCGGTCGGCATCACTTTGACGAATTTCTGCACGGAGCTTTCCCAGTCCTCCAGCAGCAGGCGAGCGCGGGCGCTGTTGGTCATCAGCGCGTGGCGCTCAACCAGAATACGAAGACGCTCAGCGTCGAAGCGCAGCATGTCGCCCATACCGCTATTCTCGGCGCTGAGGCTGCGCTGGCGCGGCCGCTCGCTGTCTTCGGATGGATCGACCGCGCCAAGTTCCTCAATCTCTACCTGCGCTGTGTTGCAACGCTCATGGAAATGCCCGTCGGCGTCGTAAACATAAGCGACACCGCCCGACATGCCCGCCGCGAAGTTCCGACCGGTTTCTCCGAGCACGACGACCGTGCCGCCAGTCATGTATTCGCAGCCGTGGTCGCCACAGCCTTCCACAACGGCGACGGCACCCGAGTTGCGCACGGCGAATCGTTCCCCGGCAACTCCCTCGAAGTAGGCCTCGCCCGCAATCGCGCCGTACAGCACCGTGTTGCCCACGATGATATTGACCGAAGGATCGCGCCGGATGCCGAGCGGCTGCTTGACGACGAGGCGACCACCAGACAGGCCCTTACCCACATAGTCGTTGCCATCGCCAGTCAGCTCCAGCAGCACGCCGCGGGCCAGGAAAGCACCAAAGCTCTGGCCTGCGGTACCGGTAAAAGCAACCTGGATGGTGTCCTCCGCCAGGCCGGCATGACCGTGGCGGCGCGCGATCTCGCCGGACAGCATCGCGCCGACAGTGCGGTGCACGTTGGTGACGCTGCGGCTTATGCGAACTGGCTCGCCCTTCGCCAGGGCCGGCAGGGCGGCAGCGATCAACTCGCGGTCCAGCGCCTTGTCCAGGCCGTGGTCCTGCCGTTCGGCATTAAAGATCGCCACGCCGTCGCGCGGAGCCGGCTGATAGAGTATGCGGCCAAGGTCGACACCGCTGGCCTTCCAATGATCAACCGCGTCGCGCATGTCCAGCATATCCACGCGGCCGATCATCTCGTTCAGCGTGCGGAAGCCCAACTGCGCCATGATCTCGCGCAGTTCTTCCGCCACGAAGAAGAAATAGTTGATCACGTGCTCCGGCTGCCCGGTGAAGCGAGCGCGCAGTACAGGGTCCTGCGTTGCCACACCCACTGGGCAGGTGTTCAGGTGGCATTTCCGCATCATGATGCAACCCGCAGAAATCAGGGGCGCAGTGGCGAAGCCGAACTCATCGGCGCCAAGCAACGCACCGATTGCGACATCGCGGCCCGTCCGCAGACCGCCATCCACCTGCACCGCGATCCGGCCGCGGAGCCCGTTCAGCACCAGGGTCTGCTGGGTTTCGGCAAGGCCGATTTCCCACGGGCTGCCGGCATGCGTCAGGCTGGTCAGCGGCGAAGCGCCGGTGCCGCCTTCGAAGCCCGAAATCGTCACGTGGTCAGCCCGCGCCTTGGAGACGCCGGCGGCGACGGTGCCGACGCCAACCTCACTCACCAGCTTGACGCTGATGCGGGCCTTGGTGTTGACGTTCTTCAGGTCGTGGATCAGCTGCGCCAGATCCTCGATGCTGTAGATGTCGTGGTGCGGCGGCGGGCTGATGAGGCCAACGCCCGGGGTGGAGTGCCGCACCTTGGCAATGTTCTTGTCCACCTTGTGCCCGGGCAACTGCCCGCCCTCACCCGGCTTGGCGCCCTGCGCCATCTTGATCTGGATGTCGTCGGCGTTGACCAGGTACTCGGCGGTCACACCGAAGCGGCCGCTTGCCACCTGCTTGATGGCGCTGCGCATGCTGTCGCCATTCGGCATCCGCACGTAGCGGTCCGACTCTTCACCACCCTCGCCAGTGTTGCTGCGCCCGCCGATGCGGTTCATCGCTATCGCCAGCGTGGTGTGCGCCTCGCGGCTGATGCTGCCGAAGCTCATCGCCCCCGTGGCGAAGCGCTTCACGATATCGGCCGCCGGTTCGACTTCCTCCAGCGGCACCGCCGTCGCCGCCTTGAACTGCATGAGGCCACGCAGGGTCAGCAGTCGCCGCGACTGGTCATTGATGGTTGCAGCAAAGGCTTTGTAGTCATCCAGCGAATTGCCGCGGACGGCATGCTGAAGCTTGGACACGCTTTCAGGTGTCCAGGCGTGATCCTCGCCGCGCAGACGGAACGCGTAGTCGCCCCCCACATCCAACTGATTGCGATAGATGGGATTATCGCCGAAGGCCGCGCGATGCCGCGCCACCGCTTCTTCCGCGATCTGGCCAATGCCAGCACCTTCAATCGTCGTCGCCGTTCCCGTAAAATACTTCTCGATGAAGTCCCGGGTCAGGCCGACCGCGTCGAAGATCTGCGCGCCGCAATAACTCTGGTAGGTGCTGATGCCCATCTTGGACATCACCTTCATGACGCCCTTACCGATGGCCTTGAGGTAGTTCTTCTGCACCTCATAGGACTTGAATGGCAAACCGGTCTCGACGCGGATCTGCTCGAGTGTCTCGAAGGCCAGATAGGGGTTCACCGCCTCGGCACCGTAGCCGGCCAGCATGCAGAAATGGTGGACCTCGCGGGCCTCCCCGGTCTCCACGACCAAGCCGGTGGAGGTCCGCAGTCCCTGACGGATGAGATGATGATGCACGGCCGCCGTCGCCAGCAGCGCCGGGATCGCAATACGTTCCGCGCTGACAGCACGGTCGCTGAGCACGAGGATGTTGTGCCGATCCTCAAGCACTGCCCGCGTCGCTTCCGCGCAAAGCTGCTCGATGGCGCCGGCCAGCCCGGCACCACCCTCCGTCGCTGCCCAGGTGGCATCCAACGTGATGGTACGGAACGCGTCACCGGCAGCGAGGTCCGCAATGTTGCGAATTTTAGCCAGGTCAGCGTTGGTCAGAACAGGCTGCGCCACCTCAAGCCGATAATGTGTGCCAGCCTCGTGCCCCAGCAGGTTGGGCCGAGGCCCGATCATGCTGACCAACGACATCACCAACTCCTCGCGGATCGGATCGATCGGCGGGTTGGTCACCTGGGCGAAGTTCTGCTTGAAGTAATTGTACAGCAGCTTCGGCTTCTTGCTCAGAACCGCAATCGGCGTGTCTGTTCCCATAGAACCGATGGGATCATCACCGTTTCTCGCCATCGGCTCCAGAAAGAAGTTCCGATCTTCCTGCGTGTAGCCAAAGGCCTGCTGCTGCTTCAATAGACCTGGTTCGTCATTGCGCCTAGAAGCATGGTCTTCCGCCACCTCTGGCAACTCAGCGAGCTTGAACTGGCTGTGCTTCAGCCAGTCGGCGTACGGCTGGGCGGCAGCCAGTTCGTGCTTTATCTCGGCATCATCAATGATGCGACCTGCTTCCAGGTCGATCAGCAGCATCTTTCCTGGCTGCAACCGCCACTTCCGAAGGATCTTCTCCTCCGGGATGGGTAGCACACCCGATTCAGATGCCAGAATAACCTGGTCGTCCGTGGTGACGATGTACCGGGCAGGACGCAGGCCATTGCGGTCCAGCGTGGCGCCGATTTGCCTGCCATCAGTGAACGCAATAGCGGCGGGGCCGTCCCATGGCTCCATCAGAGCGGCATGGTACTCATAGAAGGCGCGGCGCTCGGCTGACATCAGCGGGTTGCCGGCCCAGGCCTCGGGTATCAGCATCATCATCGCATGTGCCAGCGGATAGCCGCCAGCCATTAGGATTTCCAACGCGTTGTCGATACACGCCGTATCCGACTGGCCGTGTGGAATCAGCGGCCACATCTTGTCCAGGTCGGGACCAAGCAGCGTGCTGCTCATGGCGCCGCGCCGGGCATACATCCAGTTGACGTTGCCGCGGACGGTGTTGATCTCGCCGTTATGCGCCAGGAACCGATACGGGTGTGCCAGCTTCCAACTTGGGAAGGTGTTGGTGCTGAAGCGTTGATGGACCATCGCCAGCGCGCTCTCGCACAGCGGATCCTGCAGGTCCTTGTAGAAGGTGCCTACCTGACCGGCCAGCAACAGGCCCTTGTAGACCATGGTCCGGGTGCTGAAGGATGGCATGTACAGGTCCGCCTTGCCTGGCAGACCGCGACTGCGGGCGGTGGCAGCAAACTTATTCAGCGCCTGTTTGCGAATCGTCAGGATCTTGCGCTCGAAAGCGTCTTGATCAGCGATGTTGTCGGCTGCGGCGACAATGGCCTGCCGGATAACCGGCATGCTCTCAATCACGGCAGCGCCAAGGCCGGTGGTGTCCACCGGAACGTCGCGCCAGCCCAGCAGGGTCTGGCCCTCGCGTGTCACGTAGCGTTCGATATACGCCGTTGCGAACTGCCGGCTGCGCTCATCCTGTGGCAGGAAGCACATGGCCACTGCGTAACGACCTGCTTCTGGCAGGCTTAGACCTTGGCCATCGGCCCAGCCGCGCAGCAACCTGTCTGGCATCTGGACCAGAATGCCGGCGCCGTCTCCCATCAGCGGATCGGCGCCGACTGCTCCGCGATGGTCAAGGTTGACCAGTATCTGCAGGCCTTGGCGGATGATCTCGTGCGATTTGCGACCTTTGATGTTCGCTACAAAGCCGACGCCACAGGCATCGTGCTCGTTGCGAGGGTCATACAGGCCCTGTGCTTCTGGAAGTCCCATGTCATTGCTCTCGAACGGCCGCGGTCGCGCGGAAAATGGTAAAGACAACTCCTCCGGTCCCGGAGGTACCCAAACTGGGCTAAGCCCGGAACCATACGGTGATTGCTTGGCCTAGGCCATACAGGCAGGGCGGGCGGGCGCAAAGCCCTTTGGACGACCAGCGCTTTCGTTCAATCGCGCAGGCTGTCTTCCCAGGATGATCGGCGCTTACCAGCTGGCTGCCCTATAATGGGCGCCCCCCGGTCGTGTCCCGGGTGGTGGTGTAGGAGCGCCGTAGCCCGGGGCGCGCAGCGAAGCGCCAGGCGAAGCGTAGCGGAGCGGCCCCGGCGGCCACCGCGGTGATCCTTGGTAGGGTTTGGGTTGTCGAGACCTTCAACCTGAGACCAGGAAACCACCACGATGACCGATGACACGTGGCCCTGCGCGGGCTTTTGGAGAAGTCGTCCGACGCCGAGTTGCTGCGGGAGATGAGCGGCTTTGCTGCGGTGAGGCTGATGGCGCTGGAGGTGACCCGGCGGCCCAAGCCGCCAAGGAGCACAACTCCTACACCACACCACGGGGCACGATCGTGCCCCCCCCTGGTGAGGCCCATTGCTCGTGCCCTTCGCGGTTTGCCCTGCGGACTGCTTGGCCGGATGATGGCTCCGACTGCGCGAAGTCCTGCCAGAGCCGCACCCGTGAGCGGGACTGGCTGTACTGGACAGCAGGACGAGTCTGAGGGGGTGATTAGGCCATGAAATTCGGCGTTGCGATGTTTTTCACCGACTACTCAATGCGGCCGGACGAGTTGGCCCGGGCAGCTGAGCAAAGGGGCTTCGACAGCCTATGGGCGCCGGAACATTCCCACATCCCGTTGACACGGAAGTCGCCTTGGCCAGGCGGGGGCGACCTGCCGAAGATGTACTACGATGTCATGGACCCCTTCGTGACGCTGACTGCCGCGGCCTGCGCTACCAAGACCCTTCTTTTGGGCACCGGCATATGCCTGGTGGCGCAGCGGGACCCCATCCAGACCGCCAAGTCGGTCGCCAGCCTTGACCTTCTCTCTGGCGGCCGCTTTCTGTTCGGCGTGGGCAACGGCTGGAACGAGGACGAGATGGCCAACCACGGCACCGCCTTCGCCACGCGGCACAAGTTGGCACGCGAGAATATTGAGGCGATGCAGGCGATCTGGACCAGGTCAAAACCCGAATATCATGGCGAAATGGTGGATTTCGGCCCGATGATGACCTGGCCCAAACCGGTGCATAAACCGCACCCGCCGATCTTGGTCGGAGGCTCCTTCCCCTATGGCGCGCGGCGGGCAATTCGCTATGGGAACGGCTGGATGCCCATTCGCGTGCGCAAGCAGCACGCCGATGTGTTGGAGTTGCTTCCGGAGTTCCACCGAATGGCGCGGGAGGCCGGGCGCGATCCAGCAGAACTGCCGATCACCGTCTGGGGCGCGGTGGAAGACCTGGATGCGCTGAAGCGTGACCAGGCCGCCGGCGTTCAGCGCGTGGTGCTGAGCCTGGAGGCTGCGAAGGCAGAGGTGATCCTGCCGGAACTGGACCGCTGGGCGGCGCTGATCGCAAGGCTTTAGTAGGCTGCGGAAATTCTACCGGGGAAGGGCAACAAAGGTCGCAATGGAATCCGTCCGGGCCTTTGCCTGAAACTTCCTGTCGCTCCGCGTCGGCGCCGCGAATCAATGTTGCGGCGTCCGGTGCCGAAAATCGAATTTCCGCAGCCTGTTAGAGCGGCCTCGGCCCGGGCGGCACGCCCGGGCCCACCAGCGCTACAGAACCGACTCGGCCACCACTCGCAGCGCTTCTGGCGTGGCGCCGGTGAGAATGAGCGTCCCGAGCTTATGCTCCCGGGCTACGGCCTTGTAGTCGGCCAAGCGGCCCCGGATGCGGTCAGCATTGCCGAGCAGGGCGATCTCATCCACCAACTTGTCCGGAACCGCTGCAGCGGCTGCCTGCTTCTTGCCGTCCAGAAACAAGTCCTGAATTTGCTTCGCCGCGTCGGGGTATCCGAGGCGCTTGCAGTAGTCGTTGTAGAAATTTTTTCCTCGTGCACCCATGCCGCCGATGTACAGCGCCAGTTCCGGCTTGCAACTGTCCCGGCAGGCTTGCAGGTCGTCGCCCAGCCGTATTTTCACATATGGCGCGGTGTCAAAGCCTTCCAGAGTCTCGCCACGGCCCGCCTTCTTCCAGCCTTCGAGGACATCGGCGGTAGCGGCATCAGCTGCCTCGGGGGAATAGAAGATCGGCAGGTTGCCGTCGGCAATCTCACCAGCGAGGCGGAGCCCGGCCGGGGTGATGCTGGCAGTGTAGAATTTCATCCCTGGCTCCGGATGAACAATGGTCTTCAGTGGCTTCCCCAGACCGGAGGCGCCCGGCCCCCGATACGGGATCTGGTAATGTTCGCCATCATGCTCCAGGGGTTTTTCGCGGGCCATGATCTGCTTCATGATGCCGATATATTCCCGCATCCGGGTCATCGGCTTGCCGTAGGCCACGCCGTGCCAGCCTTCCACCACCTGCGGGCCGGAGGGCCCCAAGCCGCAAAGGAAGCGGTTGCCGGAAAGCCCCTGCAAGGTCATCGCCGTCATCGCAGCGCAGGAGGGTGTCCGGCCGGGCATCTGCATGATGCCGGTGCCAGCCTTGATCCGCGTGGTTTGCGCCAGCACCCATGTCACCGGCGTTACCGCATCCGTGCCCCAGGATTCGCCGCACCACACCGAATCGTAGCCAAGCCGCTCCGCCTCCAGGATCCGCGGCATATCCACTTCAGGCCGCGCGCTGCCGACACTTAGGGTGATGCCGAGTTTCATGACCCTAAACCTTGCTGATGGTGCTGGTGTGGAAGGCCTGCATCGCGTCGAGCATTTCCTCGGCGCTAGTGGCAGGGAAATTGAAGTCCATGCTGTCCACGCCCATCGCCTGCAACGCCCGCAGGTCGGCGGCGACCTGATCCGGCGGGCCGGAGAACAGGCGACGGTTGCCGTCAGTCGCTAGCGGCGTCATGTCAGGGCCGTATTTTTGTACGCGGTAGGCCAAGGCGACGCTGGCGGGGTCGCGCCCTGCCGAGGCCACCAGACCTCGCATCTTCGCCACGCCGGCCTGGTAGCGTTCCAGACTGTCGAGCGGGAAGGAAGGATTGGTGCCGATCGGGTACCAACCATCGCCGAGGCGCGCAACGCGACGCAGCGCTGGACCGCTCTCGCCTCCGACCCAGATGGGCGGATGAGGCTTTTGCACCGGCTTCGGCTCGAACACCAGCCTCTCGAAGCTCAGGAACTCGCCAACAAAGCTGGGGTCCTGCTGCGTCCACAACAGCTTGCAAACCTGCATTGTCTCGTCGGTGATGCGGCCGCGGGCCTCATAGGAGGAGCCCATGGCCTCGATCTCTTCCTTCAGCCAGCCCGCACCGATGCCAACGGTCAGTCGCCCGCCTGAGAGGATGTCGATGGTGGAAAGCACTTTCGCCGTCAGTACGGGCTGACGGTGCGGCACCACCATGACACTGGTGACCAGGCGCAGCCGCGTTGTCTTCGCGGCAACCCAAGCCACCTCGGTCAGTTGCTCATGCCGAGACCCCGCCGCGCCCGCGGGGAATTCGCCTGTGTCGCTGTACGGGTAGCGAGTGGATATGTCGCTCGGGATCACCACGTGGTCTGAAAAAGTCGCGTAGTCGAAGCCAATGGCTTCGGCGCCTTGGGCCAGCTTGACCAAGTTCTCAGGCGTGGCCAACGGCCCACCTGCCGGGGCATTGAAGCCGATTTTCATGATGGATAGCCTCCCGTTGCGCTGTAGCGCCGCTGGCCGCAGGATGCGGGTGAAGCGGCTTCCCGGCAAGCGGAGAGCATGAGTGGGGTCAGGGGTGGAAAACTTGCAGGATATGCCACTGGCGGCACTGATGGCCGAAGCGGCAGCGCTCCGCGATGCCGCGCATGGGCGGGTGGTGAGTTACTCCCGCAAGGTATTCATTCCGCTGACCAAGCTGTGCCGGGACGTGTGCCACTATTGCACCTTCGCCGAGACGCCGCGCGCCGGCGTGCCAGCCTACCTTTCGCCGGCAGAGGTACTGGCCATCGCTCGTGCAGGCGAAGCGGCCGGCTGCACCGAGGCGTTGTTCACGCTCGGTGACAAGCCTGAACTTCGCTATTCGGCGGCACGCGAAGCGCTCGAGGCGCTGGGTTACGCCAGCACTATCGAATACCTGGTTGCGATGTGCGCGTTGGTGCTGAAGGAAACATCGCTCCTGCCACACGCCAACCCCGGCGTCATGACGCGGGACGAAGTCACCGCGTTGCGCGCCGTAACCGCCAGCCAGGGCGTGATGCTGGAAAGCGTCAGCGAACGGCTTTGTGAACCGGGCCAAGTGCACTTCGGCAGCCCGGACAAGCATCCGGCGGCACGGCTGGAAACACTGCGCCTGGCGGGCGAGCTGAAGGTGCCATTCACCACCGGCATCCTCATCGGCATTGGCGAGACGCGCGCCGAGACACTGGCGGCACTCGAGGCGATCCGCGACCTGCACGCGCAATACGGCCACATCCAGGAAGTCATCATCCAGAACTTCCGTGCCAAGCAGAAGACCAAGCGCGCGGATGCCGAGGAGCCCGGGCTGGACGAGTTGCTATGGACGATCGCCGCAGCCCGCCTGGTGCTGGGCGGGGAAATGAACATCCAGGCACCGCCGAACCTCTCGCCTGGCGTTTACCAGCGCCTGGTGGCCGCTGGCCTGAACGATTGGGGCGGCGTTTCGCCGGTGACGCCCGACTATGTCAATCCCGAAGCACCATGGCCTCATTTGGAAGAGCTGGCCACGCGGACGGCCGAAGCCGGCAAGGTGTTGGTGCAGCGGTTGCCGGTTTACCCCGGCTTCGGCGGTGCGGCCTGGCAGGTGCCAGCAGTCGCAACCAAGGTGATGCAGGCCAGCGACGCCCAGGGCTTTGCGCGCGGCGACACATGGTCCCCCGGAGAACTGACCCCCCCTGCCCTGCCGGTGGTTCGCCTCGCTGCGCCCGACGCGCGCCTCGTCAGGTTGGTGGACCGCGCCGCCGGCGGAGAGCGGCTCGACGCTGACGGCATCATGACGCTGTTCGCGGCCCGTGACGCTGACTACACCCATGTGACTGCGGCAGCGGATGCGCTGCGGCAGGCAGTGAGCGGCAACGTCGTCCGCTACGTGGTCAACCGCAACATCAACTACACCAACATCTGCACCTATCGCTGCACCTTCTGTGCCTTCAGCAAGGGGAAGACCCACGAAGCCCTCCGCGGCGCCGCCTATGACCTCGACCATGCGGAAATCGTACGCCGCGCCGTAGAAGCCTGGGACCGAGGCGCCACGGAGGTTTGCCTGCAAGGCGGCATCCATCCGGACTATACCGGCGAGACATATCTGGGCATCTGCCGCGCCATAAAGGCGGCCGTACCAGGCATGCACATCCATGCTTTCTCGCCGCTTGAAGTGACGCAGGGCGCGGCGACTCTGGGGCTCTCGCTCACCGCTTTCCTGGCACGGCTGAAGGAGGCTGGGCTGGGCACGCTACCCGGGACAGCGGCAGAGATCCTCGATGACGAGATCCGCGCCATCATCTGTCCTGACAAGATCAATACCGCGGAATGGGTAGCTGTGGCGCGTGCCGCCCACGCGCTCGGCCTGCGGACGACGAGCACGATCATGTACGGTCATGTCGAAGGCCCTCTCAACTGGGCACGGCACCTGCTGGTGCTGCGTGACCTGCAAGCCGAGACGCAAGGCTTTACCGAATTCGTGCCACTGCCCTTCGTGCACATGGAAGCGCCGATGTACCTGCGTGGCCTCGCACGCATGGGGCCGACCTTCCGCGAGGCCGTACTGATGCATAGCGTCGCGCGCCTGGTGCTGCACCCGCACATCCAGAACATCCAGACCAGTTGGGTGAAGATGGGACCGGCCGGCGCTGCGCTGGCGCTTCAATCGGGCGCCAACGACCTGGGCGGTACGCTGATGAACGAGAGCATCAGCCGCGCCGCCGGGACGCAGCATGGCCAGGAATTCCCGCCAGAGGCCATGGAGGCGCTGATCTCCGGCATTGGTCGCACGCCGCGGCAACGCGAGACGCTGTATGGCGAACCGTCCCAGGAACGGCGTGTGGCATCGTTCAATGCGCGTGAGCTATCTCCGGTTGTTCAGACCGCGCCACGAAAGCGGGAACTAGCCTAACCCCCGCTCCCTGAGCCAGGCGAAGGTTCGGGTTGTGCGTGCTTCAGGGCAAGCCATGAACAGCGCCAAATCGGCCGGGTTATCGATGTCCATCGCTATGCCGGGCAGTGGCACGATAGTCGGCTCGACCCCGGCGGCGCGAGCGGCTTCAAGATGCGGATAGTAGCTGTTTTCACCGAACCGCAGTGGCACCTGATGCGGCGGAGAGAGCAGAACAGCATTGCTGCCTTGCTTGTCGTGCGCAGGCGCGATGGTGAAACTCGGTGCCGGCTTGTGGGCAGCAAGCAACGCCTCGATCTCTGCCGATGTGACGGCAGGGATGTCTCCAGGCATCGTGAGAATGCCAACCTCCGCCGCGAGCAGCGTGCGGCCAGCATTGACCGCGCCCGTATGGCCGTCCCGCGCACCGCTGGTGGTAACGCGAAAGCCATTTTGACGGGCGAACGCAGTAGCAAAGGGGTCAAGGGTTACCAAGAGCACGCCTGCCAGCCCTCGCGTTGCAGCCAGGGCTTCGAGCACCTCGGACAGCATCAACTGCGCCAGTTCCAACCGCCGCTGCGGCGCCAGCGCGGGGATCAGCCGCTGCTTGGCGCCCGCCAATTCCTTCACCGGGACGACCGCCCAGATCATGCGAGCGACAGCACCGCACGGGCAAGCGCGACCTTGTCTTCCAGGGTCCGCATGAGCGTCGGCGCGCGGCTGACCGCCGCGGAAATCCCCGTGGCGTCGTCGCCATGTTCCATGACGTAGTGCGTCAACAGCGCGCCATAGCGTAGCGCCACTGCAGCAGCACTTGGCGCGGTACCAAGGTCCGCAAGCATTCTTGCCGTAGGGCCCTTCACCGCCTGCCCGCCGATGATCGGCGAGACCGCGATGACCGGTGCGCCACAGCCAATGATGGCTTCGCGGATGCCTGGAACAGCGAGAATCGGCTCCACCGAAATCAGCGGATTGGAAGGACAGATGATGATGGCGCGCGGCTTCGCGCGCAGCGCGGCCAGGAGGGCAGGATTGGCGCGCGCTTCATTAACCCCTTGGAAAGCCACTTCGCACACGGCGGGCCGGCACTGCTCGCGCACGAACCAATGCTGAAAGTCCAGCCACCCCTCCGGCGTCCGAATGCGCGTACGCACGGGGTCGTTGCTCATGGGCAGCAGCGTGGCGAGTACGCCCAGCCGCGCGGCAATGCGCTGCGTGACGGCCGTGAGTGTTTCGCCGCTGCGCAACGCCTGAGTGCGCTCCAGGTGCAGCGCCAGGTCGCGGTCGCCCAGGCGAAACCATGTCTCGCCGCCCAGCGCGGCGAGCGCGTCCATGCAGGCCCAACTTTCGTCGCGGCGGCCCCAGCCGAGCGCCTGGTTGTCCAGCCCGGCCAGCGTGTAGGTCAGCGTGTCGATATCAGGCGAAATGCTGAGCCCAAGATGCTCGAAGTCGTCGCCAGTATTGGCAACGACAATCAGCTCCTCCGCGGGTAGCACCTGCGCCAGGCCCAGCGCCAGCTTGGCGCCGCCGATGCCGCCAGACAGCGCAATGACGCGGCTCATCGGAACAGGTCTTCCTGCGCCGGCCGCACCAACTCCGCGGCGGGTGTCTCGGGCGCAGACCAGCGCAAGCCGCGCAGCAGTACCACGGGTTGGCCTTCTGCGGCCTGGCCCATCAGCAGGCCCGCGGCCGCGGCAATCTCGTCAGCGAAGCCAGTCAGCGTCACGTGCAACTCACGGCCGAACAAATCCGGCTTACCGCGCAGATCGACCAGCGCCGGCAACCCGGCGCACCCGATGGCCACCCCCACCGTGCCACGGCGCCAGGCGCGTCCGAAACTGTCGCTGATGACCACCGCGCAGCCGAGGCGCTCGCTTAGTGCGGCGGCGCTGGCGTCAGGGTCCACAGGCAGCAGCAGGGCGCGTTCGTCGCCTTCCTGCGTCACGTTGGACTGGTCGATCCCGGCATTGGCCATGGTGTGGCCCAGTCGATGCTGCACGATGATCAGGTTCGGGCGCACGCGAACCACCCGTACACTTTCCTGCAGGATCAGTTCGACGATGCGCGCGTCCTTGCCCGTCTCCCGGGCGAGCTCCTCAGCCCGAACGCTCGGCGCCACGTCGCGCAGCAAGACCTCTCGCCCCTCGGCCTTGCTGACGACCTTCTGAGCCACGACCAGCACGTCGTCGGGGCGCAGGGCTATGCCGGCAGCCAGCACCAGCGCGGCCAGGTCGTCTCCGGCCTGCACCATGGGCAAGCCGGGCAGCGCGATGAGCTCTAGCTGTTTCAAGCGAAGCGCCGACGCAGCCTTGGCAGCACCTGCTCACCATACAGGCGCAGGAACCGCTCCTGGTCCGGGCCCGGGGCGTGGAACACCAAGTGGTTGAAGCCTAGGCCGTGGTAGTAGCCAATCTTCTCGACCATTTCCTCAGGATCGTTGCTGACGATCCAGCGGGACGCGGTACGCTCCAGGGGCAACTGGTCTGCCAGCTTTTCCATCGCAACGGGGTCCTCGACCGTCATCTTCTCTTCCGGCGTCAGCGCCAGCGCGGCCCAATGGCGCGTGTCCTGCAAGGCGCGATCACGGTCGGTATCGAAGCTGACCTTCACTTCGATCATGTTTTCGTAATTCGGCTTCGGCGCGCCCGCGGCTTCCAGCCCTGCCTTGAGGTTCGGGAGCAGCGTCTCCTCGTACAACTCGCGCTTCTTTCCCGACGTGCAGATGAAGCCGTCGCCGCCGCGCCCGGCATACTTCGCCACCATGGCCCCGGCCGCGGCCACCCAGATCGGCACCGGCGTCTCCGGGCGATCATAGATCGTGGCGTTCTCGGTTTTATAATACTGACCCTCGAAGCTGACGCGGTCCTCGGTCCAGAGCTTCCGCATCAACTGCACTGCCTCGCGCATGCGGGCGAAGCGCTCCTTGAACTCTGGCCACGGCTGGCCCGTGCTGGGCACTTCGTTCAGCCCCTCCCCCGTACCGATGCCAAGAATGACACGGTCAGGGAACATCGCACCCAAGGTGCCGAAGGCCTGGGCCACAATGGACGGGTGGTAGCGGAAGGTCGGCGTCAGCACGCTCGTACCCATCACCAGCCGTTCCGTCCGCGCGCCCAGCGCGCCGAGCCAGGCCAGCGAGTAAGGCGCGTGGCCGTCGGTGTGCTTCCAGGGCTGGAAATGGTCACTGATGAAGCAACTGTCGAAACCGACCTGCTCCGCAAGGATGCCGAAGCCCAGCAGCTTCGAGGGTGCGAATTGTTCGGCGGATGCCTTGTAGCCCAGCTTCAGCATGATGCCCTCTCCCCAACGTCTTCCCGAAATCTATAGACTGCGGCAAGGCCGGCACCAAGCCAGCGGAGGAGGTTCAGATGCAACTCGGATACGCGCCGCCATTCGGCGACATCGGCGGCGACCCGGCAACGGTGCGCGAGGTGACCGCCCTGGCGGTTGAGTTGGACTACGACGACCTGATGCTGCCTGACCACGTGCTGGGGGCCAACCCCGCCTCGCTCGGCGCTGGCGGTCGGCCCAAGGCCAGCAATCTGTATCACGAACCCTTCGTCGTCTTCGGCTTCATGGCCGCCCTGGCACCGAAAATGAGCTTTTCCACTCAGGTCCTGATCCTGCCGCAGCGGCAGACGGTGCTGGTGGCAAAGCAGGCCGCCTGCCTGGCGGTGCTGTGCGAAGGTCGCTTCCGGCTGGGCGTCGGCGTCGGCTGGAACGAGCCGGAGTTCATTGGCCTGGGCGAGAACTTCCGCAACCGCGGCAAGCGCAGCGTCGAGCAGGTCGAGGTAATGCAGAAGCTCTGGGCCGAGGACTTCGTCACCTACCAGGGCCAATGGCACAACCTGCCCAACATCGGCATCAATCCGCGCCCGCCTGGCGGCAAGCTGCCGGTGTGGTTCGGCGGGCACGTGCAGGAGACGCTGGAACGCACCGCACGGCTTGGCGACGGCTGGATCCAGCTTGCGCTGCCGGTCGGCGCTGAGGTTACCGGGCGCTTCAATGATCTGAAGCGGCTCACCGAAGCTGCCGGGCGGGACCCAGCCACTGTTGGCCTTGAGGTGTGGATGTCGTGCGCCGAGGGCGGCGAGCGTGAATGGCAGCAGGAAGCGCGAGCCTGGAAGCAAGCCGGCGTCACCCGGATCGTCCTGCACAACACCTTCAGCAACGCCTGCCACAAGCGCATCGCGGCCACCGATAAGGCAACCCACCTATCGCTGATGAAGCGCTGGAAGCAGGCGATCTCAGAGGTTGTCTGAGCCCTTGCCCCGCGCGGACCTGGCCCGCGCGGGGCAGAAGCTTCAGGTATCAGCCAGCGCCTTCAGCGTAGCGTCGCGCAAGGCAAGATCGCCGTCCGCATGCACCGGCTGGATCGCCACATGGGTGGCACCTGCCTCAAAATGCGCGCGCAGACCGCGCTTGATGTTCTCCACGCCACCATTCAACACCATGGCGTCGATGAAGCGGTCGTTGCCGCCATTCTCCAACTCAGCTTCGGTAAAACCGAGCCGCAGCCAATTGTTGCGGTAGTTGGGCATGGGCATGTAGCGCGCCAGTTCCTTGCGGCCCAGGTCGCGCGCCTTGTTCAGGTCGGGCTCCAGGCAAACCTTCTGTTCCACCGCCAGCCACTTGTCCGGCCCCAACGCGGCGGCAGCTTCGGCTGTATGGAATGGTGTGACGTTATAGGGCACCGCACCCTTGGTGCGGGCTGCCGCCAGTTTCAGCATCAGAGGGCCTAGTGCGGCAAGCACAACAGGCCAGTCCGCGCCATCGGCCTCGCCCTTCTGCATCCCATCCAAATAGCCACGCATCGCCGGGATAGGCTTGTCATAGCTGTGTCCGCGCAGCCCTTCGACCATCGGCTTGTGACTGACCCCCAGGCCGAGCACAAAGCGGCCGCCGTACAGCGCGTTCAGCGAGAGCATGCCCCGGCGAGCGGTGAAGGCATCCCGTGCATAGATGTTGGCGATGCTGCTACCGATGACCAGCTTGCTGCTGTTGCCAAGCAAAAACCCTGCCAGGGACAGGCTCTCATACCCACGCGATTCGGGGTACCAGAAACTGCCATAGCCATTGGCTTCCACCAGCTTGAGCAGGACGCCCAACCCGGCGGCATCGAGCTTGTCGGTAGAATACCAGACGCCGAGGCGACCAAGGTTCATTGCACTATCTCCGTTCAGTCGGCGAATTGGTTGGCGGCCTGGATGATCGGGCGCCAGCGGGCGACTTCATCGGCAACGAAGCGGCGATGGAAGGCAATGCTGGCACGCTCGTCGCTGGGCACATCGGTCAGCAGGTCCGCATAACGGCTGCGCAGCTTCTCGTCGTGCAACGCGGCGCGTAATGCGGCCGAAAGGCGTTGCTGCACCACTTCGGGCGTACCGGCGGGGGCGTAGAGCCCATGCCACGTGCTCATCGCCACGCTGGGAAAGCCGGCCTCTGCAGTGGTCGGAAGGTTGGGCAATCCGGTAAGGCGCTGCGGGCTGGACACCCCCCACGCAACCACCCGGTTGTCGCGGATATAGGGCACCGTATTGGTCGCCTGGTCGCAGAGCAGGTCGATACGGCCCGCCATGAGTTCGACGATCGCCGGCGCCGTGCCACGAAACGCCACCAGCGTGGCGCCCGCGCCGGCTGCGTGCTGCACCAGCAAGGCGCAAAGGTTGGCCGCGGAAGAAATGCCAGCGGTCGCTATGTTCAGCGCATCGCCACGCTGCTTCAGGCTGGCCATCACGTCGCGCAGATTCTGCGCGGGATAGTCAGTGCGGGTGATGATGGTCATAGCCGCGTCGGAGACAATGCCCAGCGGCGCGAAGGCGCCAGGCACATCGTAGGGCAGGCGGCGGAACAGCGTTGCGCTCGCCGCCATGCCGATGTTGTTGATCAACAGCATGTAGCCGTCCGGCCGCGCGGTGGCGACGCGTTGGGGTCCGACGACAGTGCCGCCGACGCTTTCCACCACAACCGGCTGGCCAAGTTGTCGGCCCATACTCTCCGCCACGATGCGGGTGATGGTGTCGGTGGGTCCACCCGCCGCACCGGCGGCGACTATCGTAACAGTGCGGTCAGGAAAGGTCTGCGCCAGAGCAGGCATGACGATCAGCACGAGGCTGGCAAGTAGCAGGCGATGCATGGCGTTCTCTCTCCCGTGAGGGCGCACGCCGGCTGCGCCGGCGTCACGCATCGAGGCGTCAGTTCAATCGCAGTTCAAGAATGTGGCGCGGATCCGGCGGGATCTCGCCCTTCTCGACGCGCTTTACGATATCAGTCAACGCCGCATTCGCCGGGGTGGCAATGCCGATGGCCTTGGCCTTGTCCACGATGAAGCCGTTGAGAAACTCGATCTCGGTCCGGCGTCCCTTGACCATATCCTGGCCCATGCTCGGCCGGTGTGCACCGCCGCCCGGCTTGTTGGCTTCCTTGATCCGGTGAACGTCGTATTCGGCGCGGGCGGCGGCGTCGCCCTCGCCAGCACGGGCGATAAGCTCAGGCGCCATGTGATGCACTTCCTCAAGCTCATAGCCCAACGCCTGACCAACGCGGATGGCTTCGCTGCCCAGGCGAGCGCCAAACTGGCGCAATTGTTCGTTCAGCAGGATGTCCTTGGAAACCAGCCCGGTGCAGGCGGACAGCCCGTTGGCCATGGCGTTGGTCACCAACTTGGACCAGCGCTCCCCCCAGAGGTTGGCGGTCACGACGCAGCTGTCCGACAGAGCGCAGAGCCGGCCGATCTCATTGGCGCGGTCGGTAATGCGGCCATGCACCTCGCCGACGCGAAACACGGTATGCGCGGCGCCACCCTTGCCGGAGGCGCGGCGGACATGGCCCGGTTCGTACAGTTCGACAGTGATGGAGGACGCTATGGCGCCCAGGGTGCGGCCCCAGCCGACGATCTCGGCGATGGTCTCCTCGTTCATGCAGTTCTGCAGGCTGACCATGTAGCCGCCCGGCGCCAGGTACTGCCTGGCCATAAGCGTCGCCCAAGCGGTGTCGTACGACTTCACGCAAATGAAGACGATGTCGAAGGGCGCGCCCTTGGAGACTTGCTGAAGCTCGGTCAGATGAATGGCCTTCACCGGCACGGTGAACTCGGGCACGTCCTTGATGTGGCTGATGCGCAGCCCTTTGGTCCGCATCACCTCAACATTCTCGGGCCACATATCGACGAAGGTGACGTCCTCGCCAGCTTGGACCATATGCGCGCCGGCATAGCCGCCGACCGCGCCTGCGCCGATGATGGCGATGCGATTGCCCATGATACGTTTCCTCAATCTCACGTTGCCGGCAGTATGGCTTTCAGGTGGGAGCTTACAACCCGTGAAACCCACGGG
>CANBNK010000091.1 GCA_947371015.1 Acetobacteraceae bacterium
CCGTGCCGCGCGGCACCGAACGGCTTCGGCTTTGCGCCACGCCGTTCCATACCGACGCGATGATGGCGGGACTGGTCACCGCGCTGCGCGCCGTGCTGCCCGCCGGGCTGGCAATGGCGGCGGAGTAGCAGTCTCGCCGGCCCGCCTACCCGCCGTTGATGCCGTGCTGCGCGGCGCCCTGGGCGGCGTCGCGGTGGGCCGCCATGGCCGCGAAGCCGTGGTCGGTGCGGTGCGCGCGGTGCTGGCCCGGGTGCGCCCGGCGGTGCTGGCCGGCGCCGCGCCGCCGGATGCCGAAGCGGTCGCCGTGCAGGCAATGGCAGCGCTGGAACGCGCCGAGCAACCTTCCCTGCGCCCGGTCTTCAACCTGACCGGTGTGGTGCTGCACACCAATCTCGGCCGCGCTGTGCTGGCGGAGGCAGCGGTGGCCGCCGCCACCACCGCCATGCGCAGCGCCGCCACGCTGGAATACTCGCTGGAAGACGGCGGCCGCGGCGAGCGCGACGACCATATCCGCGCCCTGCTCTGCGAACTGACCGGCGCCGAGGATGCCATCGCGGTCAACAACAACGCCGCGGCGCTGGTGCTGGCGCTGGCCGCGATCGGCGCGGGGCGGGAGACGGTCGTCTCGCGCGGCGAACTCATCGAAATCGGCGGCGCCTTCCGGCTGCCCGCCATCATGGCCAGCGCCGGCACCAGGTTGCGGGAGGTCGGCACCACCAACCGCACCCATCCGCGCGACTATGCAGAGGCCATCGGCCCCGAGACCGCGCTGCTGATGAAGGTCCATACCTCCAACTTCCTGGTCCAGGGCTTTACCAGCGAGGTGCCGCCGGCCGAGGTGGCACGGATCGCCCAGGCCGCCGGGTTGCCGATGCTGGACGACCTTGGCAGCGGCACGCTGGTCGATCTCACCCGCTTCGGCCTGAAGCGCGAGCGCACGGTGCAGGACGCGGTGCGGGACGGCGCCGACCTGGTGACGTTTTCCGGCGACAAGCTGCTGGGCGGTCCGCAGGCCGGCTTCATCATCGGCCGGCGAGAGTTGGTGCAGCGCTGCGCGAAACACCCGCTGAAGCGAGCGCTGCGGTTGGACAAGATCCGGCTGGCCGCGCTGGAAGCCACGCTGAAGCTGTATCGCAACCCGGATACCCTGGCCGCCCGGCTGCCGACGCTGCGCAGCCTGTCCCGCGCCCCAGCCGAGATGCAGGCCGCCGCCGCCCGCCTGGCCCCGGTGCTGGCGGCCTGGGCCGGCTGCAGCGCCGAGGCCGCGGCCTGCGAAAGCCAGATCGGCTCCGGCGCGCTGCCGCTGGAGACGCTGCCGAGCTTCGCCGTCTGCCTGCGCGCTGCCGGGCTGGCCGCATTGGCGACGCGGTTGCGCGCGCTGCCCCGCCCGGTGATCGGCCGTATCCATGAGGGCGCGCTGTGGCTGGACCTGCGCTGCCTGGAGGATGAGGCGGGCTTCGTGGCAAATCTGAAGCATCCAGCCGCAGGGCCGCATGGCCCGGAGGCATAGGATGTTCACCAAAGCGCGCGCATGATCGTCGGCACGTCAGGCCATATCGACCACGGCAAGACCAGCCTGGTGCGCGCCCTGACCGGCGTGGACACCGACCGGCTGGCCGAGGAGAAGCGGCGCGGCATCACCATCGACCTGGGCTTCGCCTATGTGCCGCTTGCGGGTGGCGCGACGCTCGGCTTCGTCGATGTGCCGGGGCATGAGCGCCTGGTCCACACCATGATCGCGGGCGCCGCCAGCATCGATTTCTGCCTGTTGGTGGTGGCCGCGGATGACGGCGTGATGCCGCAGACGCGCGAGCATGTGCAGGTGCTGGACCTGCTCGGGCTGCGGCACGGCCTGGTCGCCATCACCAAGGCGGATTTGGTGGATGCGGCGCGGCTGGCGGAGGTGCAGCGCCAGGTTGCCGCGCTGCTGGCGCCGACGCCCCTGGCCGGCGCCGACTGCCTGGCGGTCTCCAGCACCACCGGCGCCGGTATCCCGGCGCTGCGCCAAGCGTTGGAAGCCGCCGCGCTGGCGCACCAGCCCAGCCACGCGCCGGGGCTGCCGCGCTTCGCGGTGGATCGCAGCTTTTCATTGGCCGGGGCGGGCACCATCGTCACCGGCTCGCTGCTGGCCGGCACGCTGCGCGTCGGCGATGCGGTGCTGGTGCAGCCGCAGGGGCTGGCGGCGCGCATCCGTGGCCTGCGCGCCGAGAACGCCGTGGTGGAGCAAGCCAGCCCCGGCCAGCGCTGCGCGCTGAACCTGGCTGGCGTGGGCAAGGAGCAGGTTGGCCGTGGTGATTGGGTGGTCGCCCCGGCGCTGGCCGCGCTGACCACCCGGCTGGACGTGGAACTGCGCCTGCTGCCCAGTGAGCGTGCCGCGCTGCGCAGCTGGGCGCCGGTGCTGCTGCACCATGGCGCGGCGCAGGTGAATGCGCGGGTGGTGCTGCTTTCGGCCGAGGCACTGACGCCGGGCGAGACCGGGCTGGCGCAGCTGGTACTGCAAGCGCCGCGGCCCTTCTGGCGCGGGGACCGGCTGGTGCTGCGCGATGTCTCGGCCCAACGCACCCTGGCCGGTGGCCGTGTGCTTGACCCGCGCGCGCCCGAGCGGCGACGGCGCACCCCGGCGCGGCTGGCCATGCTGCGCGCGCTGGCGCAGCCGGAGCCACTGCCGGCGATGCTGGCGCTGCCGCCCTTCCTGCTGCCCGCCGCTAGCCTGGCGCAGGATTGGGGCCTGGCCGAGGTGGACGGCCCCCGCGCCGGCGACTTCCTGCTGGCCCCCGCCGCGCTGGCCATGCTGCGGGCGGAGGTCGAGGCGGCGCTGGCGGCGCATCACGCCCGCCTGCCGGCCGCGCCAGGCCTGGCGGCGGAGACGCTGCGCCTGGCGCTGCCGACGCGGCTGCCACGCGACGCCTTCGCGGCCCTGGCGGAAGCGCTGGTGCAGCAAGGCGCCATGGCGAAGGAGGCCGGGTGGCTGCGCCTGCCGGCGCATCAGCCCGGGTTGGCCGGCGAGGATGCCAAGCTGTGGGCGCTGCTGCAGCCCGCCTTGGCGCAACAGCCCTTCCGACCACCGGTGCTGAACGACCTGGCGCGCACGCTGCGGCTGGAGCCGCCGTTGCTGCGCCGCGCAGCCAAGCGCCTGGCCGCCGCCGGACGCCTGCTGGAAGTGGCACCGGACCTGTTCTTCCTGCGCGACTCGGTGCCGGCGATGGCGCGCCACGCGCACCAACTCTCCGCCGCCCACCCCGCAGGCTTCAGTGCCGCGCAGTTCCGCGACGCCTGCGGCAATGGCCGTACCCAGGCGATCCTGGTGCTGGAATATTTCGACCGTCGCGGCCTGACGCTCCGCCGAGGCGACCTGCGCCGCATGGTGAAGGACCCGGGCACGCTTTTTGGCGCTGCGGACAACTCGCGCTAAGCTTCCCCACGGAGGGGAAACGCTTCCCGGTGGGACGGCTGGTCTTCAAAACCAGCAGGGGCCGTAGGCCGGTCCCTGGTGGGTTCGACTCCCATTTCCCTCCGCCAAACGCTTGGGGTGCTGCATGGACTGGGATGTGGTGGTGGTGGGCGCCGGCGTGGCCGGGCTGGCGGCGGCCCGCGCGGCGGCCGAGGCAGGCGCCCGCACCTGCGTGATCGACCGCATGGGCCCCGGCGGCGTCCTGATGAACCTGCCTGAGTTGCACGACATGACAGGCAACCCGAATGGCATGGATTACGCCTCGGCGTTGCTGGACCAGGCGATGGAAGCCGGCGCTGAACTGGCCATCGCCGAGGTCACCGCGCTGACGCCCGGCTTCGCCATCGCCACCGATGACGAGGCCCATGCCGCGAAAGCCGTCGTGCTGGCGGTCGGCCTCGGCAATGGCCGGCTCGGCCTGGCGAACGAGGACGCCTTTGACGGCCAGGGCCTGTCCCACTGCGCCGCCTGCGATGGCCCGCTATACGGCGGCGCCCGCGTGGTGGTGGCGGGGCACGACCGCTGGGCGGTGCAGGAGGCGCTGGACCTGGCCGCCACGGTGGAACACGTCACGCTGGTGACCCAGGGCGCGGAGCCGCATGACAGCGCAGCGCTGCTCGGCACCCTGCCCAATGCGGCGATCTGGCCCGGCCGCATCACCGCACTGGCCGGCGCCGCGGGGCTGGAAAGCGTCAGCGTGGACGGCACCGTGCTGCCGGCGCGCGCCATCTTCGTGCAGTCCGGCCGCGCCGCGCCGCTCGGCTTCGTGGCGGACCCGGCCGCACCAGGCCTGTTCCTGGCCGGGGATTGCGTGCCCGGCGCCGCGGAGACCGTGCTGGCTGCCGCAGCCGCGGGGGCACGGGCCGGCGGCGCCGCCGCCGCTTTCGCCCTTGGCAAGCCGGCCGGATAGGGCTTCCATAGCACCCAAGTGTGGAGGGAGCCGCGATGCGTATCGTGAATCCAGGATTTGGGCTGACCCCCGCCGGTGCCGAACAGGCGACCGAGGGCAAGGTCGATTGGCTGAACGACCCGATCGTGCTGTTCGGCAATTCCAAGCCGAATGCGCGCGAGCTGCTGGAAGGCGTCAAGGCCAAGCTGGCCGGGATCCGCCGCACCGACAACATCGACTTCGTCGCCAAGAACAGCGCCAGCCAAGGTGCCCCCTTGGAGATGATCAACGACGCAGCGAAAAAGTACCGTATCGCGCTGCTCGCCCTTGGCGATTGAGGCTCCTGCTCATCGTGGAGTTTCCACGACAGCATCGAGTTGAGGAAGAAGGGCATGGTCGGGGTGGTCATCGCCACCGAGACCTTCAAGCCGTTGGTCCTGGCGCAAGCCAAGGCCCGCAAGGTGGACCCGCATCTGATCGTGGTGAAGCACCCTGTCGGCGGCCTGAACGCCGAGGAACTGGTGGAGCGGATCGAAGCCGCCTTCGCCGGGTTCCAGCAGGAAATGAACGCCTGAATTCGGCACGCCGATTTCAGGCTGCTTTCGCCCTAGAGTCTGTCAGGCGCAAACAGTAGCGCCCGACAGCCTCTAGTTCCTTGCTTTGTCGTGTGATTCACGTCTTCGGCGATTCCGCCTGCGGCGATCACACTCTAGGATGCCGGGTTGCGCCGCAGGCGCGCGGGAAGCGCGACCGGCGGGCGCCATTCGGCGCCGCAGCATGAGGCTGGGCCTCATGCCGTTGGTTTAACCAAACCAGGCCGCCGGGCACCATCGGCGGCCGTGCCCCCACAGGGACAGCAGCCCATGAGCGACAGCGCCGACACCGAGATCCTGGACATCGCGGATCTCGACCAGGAGGCATGGCAGGACTACGCCATCGAGCAGGGCTGGAGCGACGGCCTGCCGCTGGTGATGCCGACGGAAGCCAGCGTTGCCCGCATGGTGGCCGCGGCGCATGGCGACAACGAGGGTTTCGCCGCTATCTCCCCCCGCCAGGTGGTGCCGACCATGGCCAGCCTGGCGGCCAATGCGGTGATGGCCGGCGCCAAGGCCGCCTACTTCCCCACCATCCTGGCCGGGCTGCGCGGCATTCTGGACCCCAGCTACAACCTGCATGGCAGCATGGCGACGACGCATAGCTGCGCGCCCATGGTCATGGTCAACGGCCCGCTGCGCCAGGCGCTGGATATCAACTGCTCCAGCAACTGCTTCGGTCAGGGCTGGCGCGCCAATGCCAGCATCGGCCGGGCGATCCAGCTGATTTTGCTGAACGTCGGCGGCGGCAAGCCGGGGGTGATGGACCGCTCCACCCAGGGATCGCCGGCCAAGTACGCCTTCTGCTTCGGCGAGAACGAGGAGGAAAGCCCGTGGCTGCCCTTCCATGTCCGCCGCGGCTTCGCGCCCGAGGACACCGTTGTCACGGTGATGTCCGGCGAAGCGCCGCACAACATAAACGACCACGGCAGCACGAGTGCGGAGGGGTTGATGACCACCTTCGCCCACACCATCGCCCAGCCCGGCGCCAATACGGTTTACGGCAAGGGGCCGTACATGGTGGTGGTTGGGCCGGAGCACGCCGCCACCTTCCACCGGGATGGCTGGGGTGTGGACAAGCTGCGCGATGAACTCTGGCTGCGCGCCCGCATTCCGCTGAAGCACATCTCGGAAGAAAACCTGGCGACCTATGCCGCCACCGGGCACCACGCGACCGGGGATTTCCTGACGATCTGCCGTGGTCCCGAGGATATCCATATCTCGATGGCCGGCGGCCCGGGCAAGCACAGCGCCTTCATCCCCAGCTTCGGCGGCACCGCGGTGGTCTCCACCCGGGTCAAGCTGCCGCCAGCCGGCATCGGCGCCTGAGCCGCGGGGAAACAGCATGATCGTCGGCGCCGACGACGCGCTGTTCCTCCACGAAGCAACGCCCTGGGATGACGCCCAGGCGCTGCTGGAAGCCGCTGGCTTCTCCGACGGCCTGCCGCTGGTGCCGCCGACCGAGGCCCGGCTGGCCCGCATGCTGGCAGGCGTAGCCGCGCCCGACGCGGAACTGGCCCACCTGGCGCCGATGTTCGGCGCCGTCACGCCCCAGGCCGTCGCCTACTGCGCCATGTTGGCGGGCTGTGTGCCGGCCGAACTGCCGGTGGTGCTGGCTGCGGCCCTCGCCGCCGCGGAAGACAGCTTCAATCTGCTGGGCATTGCCACCACCACCGGCACGCCCACCGTGGCGGTCTGCGTGCATGGCCCGGTGGCGGCAGCGCTCGGCATGAACAGCGGCACCAACTGCCTTGGCCCCGGCAACCGTGCCAATGCCTGCATCGGCCGGGCGGTGGCGCTGGTGCTGCGCAACATCGCGGGCATGCGGCCGGAGACCGGCGACATGGCCACCATGGGCCAGCCCGGCAAATACGGTTTTGCCTTTGCCGAGGGCAGCCACCCCTGGGTGCCGCCACTGCACACCAGGCGCGGCTTGCCGGAGAGCGTCAGCGCAGTCACGGTGTTGGGGGTTTCTGGCACCATGGAAGTGCTGCCGGAAGGCGGCGCCGACAGCCCGGAAATGGTGCTGCGCCCAATGCTGGCGGCCATGCAGGGCGCCCAGCGCGCCAGCAGCGGGGCCAAGGCCCGCCCCGGCCAGGAACAGGTCATGCTGATCCCGGCGGAGATGGCGGATATTCTGCTCAAGTCCGGCTGGGGCCTGGGCCGCGCCCAGGATTTCCTGTTCGGCGCCGACCCAGGCATTGCCCGGAGCGCCGCCGATATCCACCCCATCATCGCCGGCGGCCCGGGGGTCAAGATGACCCACCCGACGCTATGGATGGGCGGCACCGAAATGGTGACGCGGTCGCTGCCGGACCTGCGGGGCTGACCGCTCCGCCCGGGGCCTCAGCCTTCCAGCACTGTCACCTTGCCCTCGTCCAGGTCGTAGCGGGCCGCGACGACGCGCAGCTTGCTGGGCACGAGAGCGCGGAAGGCGGCGTGCTCGCGCAGGCCCTTCGCCATCAGGCGGGCATTCTCCCGCACCGACTGGTCCACCAGGTCGCCGCCCAGCTTCTGCGCCGCGCGCACCGCCGGCACGATGGGCTCCACCATCGCCATCATCGGGTCCGGCAGCCGGGTGCCCTTGGTGACGAATTCCACCGCCGCGCCAACCGCGCCGCAGCGCTCATGCCCCAGCACCATGACCAGCGGCGCGCCCAGCGCCTGCACCGAATAGGCCAGGCTGGCCAGGGATTGCGGGGTTATGGTGTTACCGGCGACGCGAGCGGTGAAGATCTCACCCAGGCCGGCGCCGAACAGGCTTTCCGGCGCGGTGCGGCTGTCGGCGCAGCCGACCACGGCGGCGAAGGGCCCCTGGCCGCCCGCCAGTTCATGCCGTCGGCCGCTGCCGATGGCCGGCGCGATCGGGTTATCGGCGACGAAGCGGGAATTGCCTTCCAGCAGCCGCGCCAGCGCCTGGTCGGGCGTCAGCGAGGTCTTTGGCACGGTCGATTCGGAAGCCCGAGCAGGGCGGCCGGGCAGCAATCCGGCGCAGGCCAGGCAGGCCAGGCTGCCAAACGCCGCGCGGCGGGTGGAAATGGACATGGCATCGCTCCATCACTTTTACGTCAGTACACTTTGCCGACTAAATTGCGAAAAATCCAACCAAAGTTCGGCCATGGCGCGATGGTCCCGGCTTTGGCAAAGTGACGGAATTGGAAGGACCCTTCGCCCCGCGGTGGCGCGGCCGAGGGCCTGGGAGCAGGTGGCATGGAACCGGTTGAACCGAAGCTTTCCGCACATAATGCAGATGAAGAGCCCTGGCGGCTGCGCCGGCTCATCCGCACGGATGGGCGCGCGCGGGAGTTGCTGCGCATGGTGACGCTGCCGGCAGCCGATTCGGAAAGCTCGGTCGGGGAAATGGTCTGGGCGCATCACGTGCAGCGGCTGCACGATGAACGCGGCACCCTGCAGTTGCACGTTTCTACCGAGTTGCCTGCTGGCCCATGGCTGGGGCTGATCGCCATGGTCGCGCTGCGCGCCTGGGACAGCGAGGACGAGACCAGCATCGCCTTCTTCGTGGACGATGCCGAAATCGCGTGGCCGTCCGAAATCCTGCAATCGCCGCCGGGCTGAAGCCGCATCGCCGGCGGCATCCCTGGGGGCATCCCTGGGGGCATCCCTGGGGGCATCCGCTGGAGCGCCGGACCGGCGCCACCGGGGCGTAGCGGCCGGAGCGGCGAACCGCCCCGGCCGACCGGACCTATTGCAGGTCCAGGGGCACCAGATCGACGAACCAGCTCTGCGGGCTGACGAAGCCGCGCACCCGGCGGGACATCGCGCGCGGGTTCAGGTCATGCACGATGTAGAGCCAGGGCGGGTTGTCCACCAGGCGGGTATGCGCGGCGGCATAGGCGGTGGTCGCCTCGGCCGGGGTGCGAGCGGCTTCCAGCGAGGCGATCGCGGTGTCGAAGGCCGGGTCGGTCCATTGCTGCCAGTTGAAGCCATTGGGCGCGAAGGCGCCGCGGGTAAAGTACCGCACCATGATGCTGGCATCCGACGAGGGCGAGGAGGGGTTCAGCGAAACCGACCCGTTCAGCACCGGCGCGCCGGGCGGGCTGCGCGTGGCGGTCAACAGCGTGTTCCACTCCGCCACCTCGAACTCAACCTGCACGCCGCAGGCTTCCTTCAGGTTCTGCTGCAGGAACTCGTTCATCGGCAGCGGCAGCATTTGGCCGGAACCGCTGGTGGAGATCATCACCTTGAAGCGCAGCGGGTTGGCGGCATTGTAGCCGGCTTCGGCCAGCAGGGCGCGGCCACGGGAGGGGTCGAAGCTGTAGCGGTGGGTCGGGTTGCCGAAGGCGGGGTCGCTGGGCTTCAGCCAACCGACGCTGGGCTCCGCCGTGCCGTTCAGCAACTGCACCAGGCCGGCGCGGTCCACGCAGTAGTTCAGCCCCTGACGGGTCCGCACGTCAGAGAACGGCGTATTGCCGGCCTGTTGCAGGAACCACGGCCACACATGCGGGTAGCTGCCGGTGGTGACGGTGAAGTTGGCTGCGCGCAGGCTGGGCAGGCTATCCGGCGGCGGCACCTCGACCCAATCGACCTGGCCGGAACGCAGCGCGGCCAGGCGAGCGTTGGCGTCGGGGATCGGCAGCAGCAGGATGCGGTCCAGCTTCGGCACCCGGGCCCGGTCCCAATAGCCGTCGTTGCGCGACAGCTCGGCCGACTGGCGCGGCACGAAGCGAGTCAGCCGGAACGGCCCGGTGCCGGCTGGCGCGGCGGCCTGCTTGGACCAGTCGCGGCCGGCGGCTTCCCAGCTCTGCGGGCTGGCCATCAGCAGATAGACGATCATGTAGGGGAAGTAGCTGGCCGGGCGGGTGGAGGAGATCGCGACGGTGTGGTCGTCGATCTTCTGGTAGCCGCCCATGATCGTCACACGGGCGCGGCTGGTGCCGCTGGCCTGGGCTTCGAACTGCGGGCTGTCGTTCTTGAAGAAGCGGTCCAGGTTCCAGATGACGGCGTCGGCGTTGAAATCCGTGCCGTCATGGAACTTCACGCCGCGGCGCAGGTGGAAGATCCAGCGCTTCGGGTCGGCGGGGTCCTGCTCATAGCGCTCGGCCAGGCCGGGCCGCAGCGAGGCCAACTGGTCGGTGCGGGTCAGGTCCCACAGCACCAGCGCCTCGAAGATCGGGTAGCCGAGGAAGCGCATGCCCTCGAAGCCGTTATTCGGCATGCCCGTGGTGATCGGCACATCGGCTGCCGTCATGGCGATACGCAGCACCTTGGGCTGCGCCATGGCCGGCGCCTGGCTGGCCATGACCGCCGCCAGGCCAAGCCCGGCCGCGCGTTTCAGAAGCTTCATCGTCCCGGTCTCCCGCAGGTTGGGTGGGGCGATGCAAGCGGCGTGCTAAGGCGGCATGGCCCAGGGGCGTACCAAGGTGCCGCAGCCTTTGTTTGGTAGACCGATTCACCGCTCCGGCAATTCCGCCGGTACGGACCGGGCTTTGAAAACCGAAAGGGGCGCCCAGCCTGCGCTGGACGCCCCTTCTGCCGCACAAACGTGCAGCTTTTGCCTATGGCCTAGCCAGTCGAGGCGGAATCGCTGCCGACCGGCCTACTGCAAGTCCACCGTGTTCAGGTCCACGAACCAGCTCTGCGGGCTGACGAAGCCGCGCACGCGGCGGCTCATCGCCCGTGGGTTCAGGTCGTGCACGATGTAGAGCCAGGGGGCGTCATCGACCAACCGCTCATGCGCCTGGCGGATCTGCTGTGTCGCCCGGGTCGGGTCGCGCTCGACCTCAAGCGCGCCGAAGGCCGTGTCGAACCGCTGGTCACGCCAATGGCCAGCATTGGACCCGGCCGGGGAGAAGTTGGCCGAGAGGAACCAGCGCGCCATCTGCGAAGGATCAGACGAGACGAGCGAGATGTTCACCGCATCCGCCCCCAGCCAGGCCGGCTGGTCCGGCGCCACGCGCAGCGCGCCCAGCAGCGTGTTCCAGTCCACCACGTCGAAGGTGACCTCGACGCCGCAATGCTCCTTCAGATTGGCCTGGACGAACTCGTTCATCGGCAGCGGCAGCATCTGGCCGGAGCCGCTGGCGGAGATGCCGACCTTGAGCCGCAGCGGGCGCTGGGCGTTGTAGCCGGCCTCCGCCAGCAGGGCGCGGCCGCGCGCGGGGTTCAACGTGTACTGGTTCTGCGGCGTGCCGAAATTGGGGTCGGTGGCCTTGAAGAAGCCCACCGCCGGTTCCGCCGTGCCGTTCAGCAACTGCACCATGCCGGCACGGTCCACGCAGTAGTTCAGCGCCTGGCGGACACGCACGTCCGCGGTAGGGCTGCCAGTGCGGCCGGGCGCCAGCACCCAGGGCCAGACATGCGGGTAGCTGCCGGTGGTGATGGTGAAGCCGGCGGCGCGCAGGCTGGGGATGGCGTCGGGCGGCGGCACCTCGACCCAGTCCACCTGGCCGCCGCGCAGCGCCGCAAGGCGCGTGTTCGCATCCGGGATGGGTTGCAGGATGATGCGGTCCAGCTTGGCCACCCGGCCACGGTCCCAATACGCCTCGTTGCGGGTCAGCTCGACCGACTGGCGGGGGGTGAAGCGGGTGATGCGGAACGGCCCGGTGCCGGCCGGCGCCTGGGCCAGCCGGGCATAGTCGCGCCCCGCCGCTTCCCACGCCGCCGGCGAGGTGATGGGCAGGTAGACCGACAGATAGGGGAAGTAGGAGATCGGCCGCGCCGTGGTGATCTCCACCGTGCGGTCGTCGACCTTGCGGTAGCCGGTGACGCCGGGCACCCGGCCGCGCACCACGGCGGCGCCGGCGGCATCGAAGTTCGGGCTGTCGTTCTTGAAGTAGCGGTCCAGGCTCCAGACCACGCTTTCGGCAGTGAAGTCCGTGTTGTCATGGAACTTCACCCCGGCCCGCAGGTGGAAGCGCCACACCTTGGGATCGGCGGCGTCCTGCTCCCAGCGCTCGGCCAGGCCGGGGCGGAGCGGCGCCAGGCGGTCGGTGTGCGTCAGGTCCCACAGGATCAGCGTCTCGAACACCGGGTAGCCGAGGAAGCGCGTGCCCTCATAGCCCTGGTTCGGCACGCCGTTGGTGATGGGCACATCGGCCGCGGTCATGGCGATGCGCAGCGTCTTCTGCTGCGCCAGCGCCGGCACGTGCGGCGCCAGCACGGCGGCGGCAACGGCCAGCCCGGCCAGCCCGGCCATGCGGTAGAACATTCTCACGTCGGCAACCCCCCGAGGAAACAATGGGGGTGCCGATGCAAGGGGCGTGCTAGAGCCTGACCCGCGAAGGCGGAATCGTCGGAGCGGTGAATCAGTCTCTCAAACACAGCCTGCAGCGTGATCAACCAAAGTGGATCACGCCGCAGGCAGCGGTCGTCCTAGGCGCAGCCGCGCCGAAGGGCGTGAATCGCAGGCCAGTTTAACGCGTCTGGGCATGGGCCAGCGTGGTCGGCGCGCGGTCGGCGTATTGCTTCTTCAGCACCGCCTTCCACACCTTGCCCGTCGCGGTCATCGGCAGGGTCTCGACGAACTCCACCGCATCCGGGGTCCACCACTTGGCGATGCGGCCTTCGTAGAAGGCCAGGATCTCGGCTTCCGTCGGGTTGCTGCCGGGTTTGGGCACCACCAGCAGCAGCGGGCGCTCATCCCACTTCGGGTGGTGCATGGCGATGACGGCGGCCATGGCGACCTTCGGGTGGCCCATGATGGTGTTCTCCAGCTCGATGCTGGAAATCCACTCGCCGCCGGACTTGATGACGTCCTTGGCGCGATCGACGATCTCCATCACGCCCAAGGCATCGATGGTCACGACATCGCCGGTGCGGAACCAGCCATCATCGGTGAACACGTCGTCGCCTGTGCGGTTGAAGTATTGCGCCGCCACCCAGTTGCCGCGCACCAGCAACTCGCCAAAGGCCACGCCGTCATGGGCAATCTCGTGGCCCTCGGCGTCCACCGCCTTCAGCTCAATGCCGAACAGCGGGCGGCCCTGCTTCTTGGAATAGTCCAGCCAGCGATCCTCATCCCAATCGATGTTCTCGGCCTTGCGGACGTTGACGGCGCCGAGCGGGCTGGTCTCGGTCATGCCCCAGGCGTGCATGATCCGGACGCCGTATTCCTTCAGGAAGCCCTCGTTGATCGGCTTGGGCAGCGCGGTGCCGCCGACGGTGAAGCGCGGCGGGTTGGTGAAGCGCTTTTCCGGGTTGGCCCGCAGCCATTGCAGCAGCGCAGTCCAGATTGTCGGCACCCCGGCCGAGCCGGTGACGCCTTCCTCCTCGAACAGGGTGTAGAGGCTCACCGGGTCCAGCCGCGGCCCGGGCAGCACCAGCGAACAGCCGGCCATGCCGGCCGCGTAGGGGATGCCCCAGGCATTCACATGGAACATCGGCACCACCGGCAGCAGCACATCGGCGGCGCTGGTGGCGAAGCAGTCCACCTGCAGGGTGGTCAGCGCGTGCAGCACGGTGGAGCGATGGCTGTACAGCACGCCTTTCGGCTCACCCGTGGTGCCGCTGGTGTAGCAGAGCGAGGACGCACAGCGTTCGTCGAAGACCGGCCAGTCGATGCTGTCCGGCTCGTCGGCGATCAGCGCTTCCTGGCTCAACAGCTCCACCTTGCCGATGAGCTTGCCTTGGCCTGGCACGCTGCCGGCCTCGCCCATCACCACCACGGCCTTCAGCGTCGGCGGCAGCCGGTCCGCCACCGCTTCCAGCGCCGGCAGCAGGGTGGGGTCGATGAACAGGTGGGTGTCGGCGGCATCCGTCAGGATGAACACCAACTGGTCGGCGAACAGCCGCGGATTCACCGTGTGCATGACCGCGCCCATGCAGGAGACGCCGTAGTAGATCTCCAGGTGGCGATGCTCGTTCCAGGCCAGGGTGGCGATGCGCTCGCCCTGCTGCACGCCGCGCCTGGCCAGCGCATTGGCCAGCTTCGCCGCCCGTGCCGCGATCTGCGGCCAGGTATGCCGCACGCGGGAGCCATCGGCCCGCACCGAGACGATCTTGGCGCCGGCATGATTGGCGGCGGCATGCTTCAGGATGTCCGAGATCAGCAGCGGCCGGTCCATCATCAGCCCATGCAGCGGGGCGGGCTTGGCCGGCGCAGCGGCTGGGGCGGCGGGCGCGGAAGCAGCAGCCTCCGGCGCGGCCGCCGGGCGGTTCTTGAACAGACCGAACATGTTGAACGTGTCTCCCGACGCCCCGGCGATACCCCGTTGGCGCCTCGTTTTTCGTTGTATCCACGACCATCATGACGGGTCGCGGCCGCTGCTTTCAAGCGCTGCTTATTCCGCCCGAATGCCGGCCTGGCGGATCAGGTCGCCCCACATGACCGTTTCGCGTTGCAGCAGGCCACGCAGGTCCGCCGGGGTGCCGCGTTGCAGGATGACGCCCTGCTCGGCCATGCGCGCCACCAGGGCCGGGTCGGCGTTGGTCGCCCGCAGCCCGGCGCTGAGCTGGTCGATGATCGGCTGCGGCGTGGCGGCGGGCGCGAACAGCCCCTGCCAGAACACCGCCTCGAAGCCCGGCAGCGTCTCGGCCAGGGGCGGCAGGTTGGGCGCGGTCGGGTCGCGCGCCAGGGTGGAGACGCCGAGGCCACGGGTGGCGCCCTCGCGCAGCGTCGGCAGCGCCTCCAGCACCGCCTGGAACATGGCCTGGATCCGCCCGGTCCGCAGGTCCAGCAGCGCCGGGGCGCCGCCGCGGTACGGCACATGCGTCACCTCGATACCCGCGCGCTGGGCGAACAGCGCCTGGGCCAGGTGATTCACCGCGCCGGTGCCGCTGCTGCCGAAGTTCAGGCGGCCAGGATTGGCCTTGCACCAGGCGATCAGCTCGGCCGCCGTGCGGACCGGCAGGTCCGGATGCACGTGCAGGACGAAGCCCACGGTGAAGACCGGGCCGATCGGCGCCAGTTCGCGCAGCGGTTCCTTCGGGGTCAGGGTGGGTTGCAGCGCCGGGTTGATCGCCAGCGTCGTGGTGCCCATCAGCAGCGTATAGCCATCCGGCCGGGCCTGGGCCGCGGCGGTGGAGGCCACGGCGGTGGCCGCGCCGACCTTGTTCTCGACGATGAAGTTCTGGCCCAATTCGCGGCCCAGCCGTTCGGAGACGGCGCGGCTGGCGATATCGGTGACCCCGCCGGGGGCATAGCCGGACAGGACGCTGACGGCGCGGCTGGGATAGGCCGCCTGCGCCTGGCCGGGGCGGGCCAGCAGCAGGGCGGGCAGGGCAAGCAAGGGGCGGCGCAGCATGGCGGTTCTCTCCCGATTTTACCGCAGCCTTGCCCTGGCTGGGCGCCGGCGGCAACCGGGATCGTGCCGCCTACGGCAACCGGGATCGTGGCGCCGAAGGCAACCGGTAGCAGTGCGCGGAGTTCATCCCAAGGTAGCGGATACGCCGCTGTCGCTGCGCCAGATCAATTCCGGTCATGATTTGGCGGTATATGCAGCGCAGCAAATTCCGCGTTTGAAGGGTCACTCATGGACAGCCTGCCGGTTTCCCAGAAGGTCAAGGTCACCGCCATCGCCGGGGACGGCATCGGCGCCGAGGTGATGCGCGCCACCCAGCAGGTGCTGGCGGCGGCCGGTGCCCAGGTGGAATGGGAAGACGCCATGGCCGGCGCCGAGGCCTTCCGCAAAGGCATCTCCACCGGCACCCCGCGGGAGACGCTGGACAGCATCGAGCGCTGCGGCGTGGCGCTGAAGGGCCCGCTGGAGACCCCGGTGGGTTTTGGCGAGAAATCCGCCAATGTCAGCCTGCGCAAGATCTTCGAGATGTACGGCAACATCCGCCCGGTGCGGGAGCTGCCGGGCATCCGCACGCCGTTCAGTGGCCGCGGCATCGACTTCACCGTGGTGCGGGAGAACGTCGAGGACCTCTACGCCGGCATCGAGCACATGCAGACGCCGGGCGTTGCCCAAGCGGTGAAGCTGATCTCCGAGGTCGGCTGCGAGCGCATCACCGAACTGGCCTGCGCCCTGGCCCTGGCGGAGGGCCGCAGCCGGGTGACGGTGGCGACCAAGGCGAACATCCTGAAGCAGACCGAGGGCATGCTGAAGACGGTCGGCGAACGCGTGATCAAGCGCCACCCGGCGCTGACGCATGAACACATGATCGTCGACAACTGCGCCCACCAGATGGTGATCCGGCCGGAGCAGTTCGACGTCTGCGTCATGACCAACATGAACGGCGACATTTTGTCAGATCTGGCCGCCGGCCTGGTCGGCGGGTTGGGCGTCGCGCCCTCCGCCAACCTCGGCGACACGGTGGCGATGTTCGAGGCGGTGCACGGCTCCGCCCCGCAGATCGCCGGCAAGGCGCTGGCCAACCCGACCGCGCTGCTGCTCTCGGCGGTCATGATGCTGCGCCATATCGGCCATTTCGCCGTGGCAGCGAAGGTGGAGCACGCGCTGTACGTGACGCTGGAGGAAGGCCGCGACCTGACCGGCGACATCGCCGCGCCGGGCCAGGGGGTTTCCACCTGGGTCTATGTGGACCGGGTGATCGCCAACCTGGGCCGTACCAGCGCGAAGGTGCCGGCGCGGGAATACCGCCCGATCGCGATGCGCCCCTGGCCGCGCGGCACCTGGGCCAAGCCCGTGGCCAAGCGCGAATTGGTCGGCCTGGACATCTTCATCGAAAGCACGCTGGAGCCGGAGCCGCTGGGCGCCGGCCTGGTGGCGGCGGTGGCGGGCAGCCCCTTCAGCCTGAAGCTGGTCTCCTCGCGCGGGGCGCAGGTCTGGCCGGTGGCGCAGCCACACACCTTCGTGGTGGACCATTTCCGCGCCCGCTTCATGTTCAGCGCGCCGCCGCACGGCGATGGCTCGGCCGAGATTGCCGACCTGATCGCCCGCGTCGGCCGCGACCACAGCTGGATGCATGTGGAGAAGCTGCAGCGCTTCGACGGCGCCGATGGGTTCACGAAGGACCAGGGCGAGGGCTGATACCAGCGGCCAAGTTCCTGGACCGCTGGTATCAGCTTTTTCTTACCCTCAGCCGCCGGGCGGAAACCTCCGGTTTCCTTGGCTTCGCGGCGTCGCGCGGTTCCGCGCGCCCAAGGGCACGACCCGCGGGCGCTATTCGGCGCCTCTGCACGAGTCAAAGCCTCGTGCCGTTAGCCTAAGCCCCCAGCCCGCCGCGGCAACTGCCGGCTGACCGCGATATAACCCGCCGCGCCCCGATTTCGCCACGGCGCGGCGGGTATGCTGCTGCCAGCGGGGCATCAGGCCCCGCGTGGAAACGTCGCCATGCGCCACCCATCGCGCCTGCCTTGCGCGTTCGTGCTGGGTTTCTCCCTGCTATGCCAGGGCGGTGCCCTCGGCCAATCGGCGCCCGAAGCCGTGCCCGCGCCGGAGCTCCCCGCGCCCGAGTTGCCCGCGCCGAAAGCCGCCACGCCTGAGCAGGCAACCCCCGAGGAACAACGCCCGGACCCGCCGGCGCTGGTCGGCCGCGTCGCCCGGCTGGACGGCAACAGCCACTACCGCCTGCCCGGCCAGGAAGACTGGCAGCCGGCCCAGGTCAACTTCCCCGTCACCTCCGGCCACGCCATCGCCACCGGCCCGCGCGCTCGCGCCGGGCTGCAACTGGGCAGCCTGCGCCTGGCGCTGGACAGCGACAGCCGCGTCGAATTCGCCCAGGCCGATGACGGCGCGCTGCACCTGGTGCTGGCCCAGGGTATGCTGTTCCTGGCCGTGCCGGCCGGCGGCCCTGCCCTGCCGATCCGCATCACCACGCCGCGCGGCGACGCGCTGCTGGCCGGCCCCGGCCAGATGCTGGTCCAGGCCGGCGCCGAGGACCAGCCAACCCGGTTCGTGCTGCTCGCCGGCGAGGCCAGCGTCGAAGCCGAGGGCATCGCGCCCATTACGCTTGCCGCCGGGCAGGCCGTGGCGCTGGACGGCACCACCCCGCCCGAAGCGCAACGCGAGGCCGCCGGCCCGCCGCCGCCGCTGGTGGCCTGGGCGCAGAGCCAGGCACCGCGCGGCCCCCTGCCCGCCGCCGTCGCCGGCATGACCGGCGCGGATGACCTCTCGCACCACGGCGAATGGCAGCAGTCACCGGAATACGGTGACGTTTGGATACCGCCGGTGCCGGAGGGTTGGGCGCCATATCGCCAAGGCCGCTGGAGCTTCGTGCAGCCCTGGGGCTGGAGCTGGGTGGATGACGCGCCCTGGGGCTTCGCACCGTTCCACTATGGCCGCTGGGTGGAATGGGGCAGCGGCTGGGCCTGGGCGCCCGGCTACGGCACCCCCGGCCATTGGCCGGTCTATGCGCCGGCGCTGGTCACCTTCTTTCCGGGTGCGCGGCCGGGCTGGCTGGGCTGGGCGCCGCTGCGGCCCTGGCAGGCCTATCAGCCGCCCTACTGGGTCTCGCTACCGTGGTTTCGCCGGCTGAACCACGGCCATGTCCGTGACTGGGCGGGCACCGAGGCCTGGTGGCGCCAGCATCGCTACGCCCCTCCCGCCGGCAGCTTCCACGCTGGCGGCACCACCCTGGTGCCCACCGCCAGCTTTGCCGGCGGCCGGCCGGTGACGCCGTTTGCCCAGCCGCATGGCGGGGCGATGGCGGGGCCGGTGCTGGCCCGGCCTGGCCTGGCGCCGGCGGTTGCCGCTGGGGTGGCGGCAGGCGTTGGCGCGGCGCTGCTGGCCCCGCGCGCCCTGGCCTCGCGCGCCCTGGCGTTCAGCCGCCCGGCGCTGCCGCCGGCGATGGGGCCGCGCCCGGCACCGCCCCTGATCAGCCTGAGTCCTTCGCCGCAGCGCCCCGCCCTGCCGCCGGCCTCCGGCCAGGGCTTCCGCGCCGCACCGGCGCCGAGCGTGGCCGGCAAGCAACCGCCCATGGGCAGCACGCCCTGGTCGGGCGGCCCGCCGCGTACGTCCGGCGGCTATGCTTCGGGCAAGCCTGGGGGCGGCTATGGCGGGCCGGCCCCCAGGGGGAATTGGGGCGGGAATGGCGGCGGGAATGGCGGCGGCTACGCGGCGGGCAAGCCCGGCGGCTGGGGCGGCCCGCCCTCCGGCGGCCACTTCTCCGCGCCACCGCCGAGCCATTTCAGCAGCCCGCCGCAGCGCCCGTTCAGTGCCCCGGCGCCGCGCTTCAGCCCGCCGGCCCAGGCCTACAACGCGCCGAGCTACCGGGCGCCACCGGCACCCAGCTACCATGCCCCCTCGGCACCCAGCTACCGGGCGCCTTCGGCACCAAGCTACCGGGCGCCTTCGGCACCAAGCTTTCGCGCGCCGTCGGCGCCGTCACACCCGGCGCCGTCCAGTTCATCCCGCGGCGGCAGCCACCATCATCGCTGAGGCGATGCCGGCGGAGGCAGCCGCCTGCGGCTACTGCGCGCGCATGCCGGTGTCGCCCAGTTCCACCCGCGTGGTGATGCAGCCATCCAGGTTGGGGAACTCGGCGGCACGGCCGTTCACCCAGACCAACCGCAGGTTAAAGCGACCCTCGCCCGGGCGCGGCAGGTTCAGCACGGCGCGCGGCGCCAGTTCATTGCCGGCCAGCAGGTCACGTCCCCAGGCGCCGGGCGCGCCGAGGTAAAGCTGTTCCACCGCCTGGTTGGACGCATTGGTCAGCTGGACCGGGGCCTTGCTGCATTCGCGCCGCTCGGCCTGCGGCGGGCGCTGTGGCCCGCTGGCGCAGGCGGCGAGCACGGCCAGGGAAGCAAGGGCGGCAAGGCGAGGCATCATCGAAGGCGGCTCCCGGCGGCGGGCCAGCCCGGGCGGTGACGCCAAGGCCGATGGACCGCCCAAAGGTTAAGGCGGGCGGAAGCTAGGCAAGCCCCCGCCCCGGTGCAACCGGCATCACGCGGGGCCGAGATCGGCGACGGCGCCGGACCACATCCGCGATCCTGCAGGACCACATCCGCGATCCTGCAGGATCGACCCTCACGCCGGATCGACGACCATCGCCGGCACGCCACCGGCCTCGATCGCCTCGCCCGCCGCCAGCGCCAAATCCTCGCGGTAGCGGTTGGTGACGATCTGCACGCCGACCGGCACGGTGCCGACCAGGCCCGTCGTCACCGTCAGCCCCGGCAGCCCCAGCAGCGGCAGGCCGACCTGCGGCAACTGCGCCGCCATGATCTGCTTGAAGCGGTCGAAGCTGACCACGTCGTCATGGTCCGGGAAGGGCAGCTCGCCCGAGACCGGCATCAGCACCACCGCGTACTCGGCGAAGAACATCGTCCATTGCCGCAGCAGCGTCGCCCGCTTGGTCAGCCCATCCTGGAAGCGGTTCAGGTCCGGCTCGGGGCACAGCCGCTGCATGAAGTCGTACACCGTGCTGGCATCGGGGTCGTTTTCCCGCGCGAAGGCGGCATTGGCGGCGCGGCGCGTTTCCGCCAACCAGAGCATCGCCTGGATATCGGCGGATTCCTGCATGGGCGGGGTATTGGCAATCTCCTCCACCACCCAGCCGGCGGCCTGCAAACGCTTCCCGGCATCGCGCAGCGCGGCTTCCACCGCCGGCTGCACCGGCATGCCCTCGGGCGCGATGCAGAGCGCGGCGCGCTTCGGCACCTGAGGTCCCACCAGCGGCGCCGGCACCCACCAGGGGTCGCGCGGGTCCGGCTGGGCCATGGCATTGAAGGCCAGCCGCACATCGGCAATGGTCCGCGCCAGCGGGCCGGTCGTCGCCATCAGCTGGGCGCCGATGGCGCGTTCCGGGCCAGAGGAATTCCACGCGGGGATGCGCCCCAGCGTCGGCCGCAGCCCATGGATGCCGCAGGCATAGGCGGGGTAGCGGACCGAGCCGCCGATATCCGTGCCATGGCCGATGGCGCCTATGCCGGCCACCGTCGCCGCCGCCGCGCCGCCCGAGGAACCGCCGGGCGTGATGGTCTTGTCGCGCGGGTTCAGCGTGGCGCCGTGCAGCCCGTTGCGGGTGAACCAGCGCAGGCTGAAGGCCGGCGTGTTGGTGCGGCCGATGACGATGGCGCCGGCCTTCTTCAGGTTGGCGACAACCGGGTTGTCCTGCGTCGCCATCAGTTCCGCCTGGATGCGCAGGCCGTTGGTGGTGGGCCAGCCGGCCATGTCCGCATTCACCTTCACGGTGATCGGCACGCCGGCCAGCGGCCCGGCATCCTCGCCGCGGGCGATCGTCGCATCCACCGCGGCAGCGGCGGCCAGCGCCTGCTCCGGCATCTCCGCGATCACCGCGTTGATGCGCGGATTAACCGCCGCCAGCCGGCCAAGCGCCGCGCGTACCGCCTCGGTCGCCGAGACTTTTTTCGCGCGCACCTGAGCGGCCAGGTCACTTGCTGAAAGTTGCCAGAGTTCGGTCATGCGCGGGCTGCCATGCGGTTGCTGGCCGCATGGTTCACCGCGCCGCGCGATGGGTCAACGCAGCGGGCCGGAGTTTCCTGCCGGCTCAGCCCTGGGCTGGCGCCGGCGCGGGCACCGAATGCCTAACCCGGCATCCCCAGCACATTCTTGCTGAGAATGTTGCGTTGGATTTCGTTGGACCCGCCGTAGATCGTCGCCGGCCGCGCCTGGATGAACTGGCCGGTGGCGTTGAGGTTGCGGTTGCCCTCCATCGGCTCCAGCAGCCCGGCATTCTCGCCGGCGATCTCCAGCATGCAGTCGGTGATCTTCTGGAAGAGCTCCGTCTGGATGACCTTCAGCATGGAGACATCCGGCCCCAGGCTTTCGCCGCGCTTCAGCCGGGCGACGTAGGTCTCGTACAGGTCCTTCAGGTCCTCGAACTCCAGCCGCAGCCGGGCGTAGCTTTCCTGGAAGGTCGCGTCCTCGGCCACGCCCATCCGCTCCGCCAGCAGCTTCAGCCGGGACAGCGCGTAGCCCGATTGCCGTGGGGAGCCGAGGAAGATGCGCTCGAACGACAGCAGCGCCTTGGCCATGTCCCAGCCCTT
>CANBNK010000092.1 GCA_947371015.1 Acetobacteraceae bacterium
GCTCGCCGCCATCGAGCTCAAATCCAAGCAGACCAAGCAAGCAGAGAACCTCCGCAAGCTGGTGCTGGCGCTTAGCGAAGACATCCGCGTGCTGCTGGTGAAGCTGGCGGACCGGCTGCACAACATGCGCACCCTGGCCGGGGTGCCGCAGCGCGAACGCCGGGCGCGGACCGCGCGCGAGACGCTGGAGATCTTCGCCCCTCTGGCCGAACGCATCGGCATGGACGCGCTGAAGAATGAGCTGGAGACGCTCTCCTTCCGCAGCATCAACCCGGAGGCCTGGCAGACCATCGCCGCGCGGCTGACCTATCTGCGCGGCCAGGGCGCCGACCTGATCAAGGAAATCGAGGCCGACCTGAAGCAGGTGCTGGCCCGCCACCACGTGCCGCTGGTGGATGTGATGGGGCGGGAGAAGTCGCCCTATTCGATCTGGCTGAAGATGCAAAAGAAGAACGTGGCGTTCGAGCAGCTCTCGGATGTCATGGCCTTCCGTATCATCCTGCCGGACCACCAGAAGGCCAACTGCTACGCCGCGCTGGGTGCGGTGCATGACGCCTATCGCGTGGTCCCCGGCCGCTTCAAGGACTACATCAGCACGCCGAAGACCAACGGCTACCAAAGCCTGCACACCGGCGTGACCGTGCCCGAGCGGCGCAATGCCAAGATCGAGGTGCAGATCCGCACGCTGGATATGCACGAAGTGGCCGAGAACGGCGTCGCCGCGCACTGGATCTACAAGCAGGGCACCGATGCCGGGCTGACCCGCAAGCGCTACCCCTGGGTGCGGGCGCTGCTGGACATTTTGGAGGATGCCGAGGGCGCGCCGCAGGACTTCCTGGAGCACACCAAGCTCGAACTTCACCGCGACCAGGTGTTCTGCTTCACCCCGAAGGGCGACCTGATCGAGCTGCCGCGCGGCGCTACGCCGGTCGATTTCGCCTATGAAGTCCATTCGGTGGTCGGCGACACCTGCGTCGGCGCCAAGGTCAACAGCAAGATCGTGCCGCTGCGGCACCAGCTGGAAAACGGCGACCAGGTCGAGATCATCACCGCGCGCGGCGGCACGCCGAACCCGGGCTGGGAACGCTTCGTCGTCACCGGCAAGGCGCGGGCGCGCATCCGCCGCTTCGTCCACGCCCGGCTGAAGGAGGAGCACGAGCAGTCCGGCCGCTCCGCCATTGCCAAGGCGTTCCGCCAGGAAGGGCTGGAGTTCTCCGAAAAGCTGCTGGAACCCGCGCTGAAGCAGTTGAAGCAGGCCAGCCTTGAGGACCTGTACATCGCCGTCGGCGCCGGCAGCATGGGGCCACGCGATGTGGTGCATGCCGCGGTGCCGGAACTGCGCAGCCCGCCCCGCGCGGTGGACCCGGTGGGGCTGGCGCGGCCGCGCGGCCGGTTGGGGGCAGGGCCGTCGCTGTCCCGCATGGACCGCACGGCGGCGCGGCCGGCGCCCAGCATGCCGATCAGCGGGCTGCTCTCGGGCATGTCGATCCATTACGCCGGCTGCTGCCACCCGCTACCGGGGGAGCGCATCGTCGGCATCGTCACCACCGGCAAGGGCGTGACCATCCACGCCACCGAATGCCACACGCTGGCGAGCTTCGCCGCCACGCCGGAACGCTTCCTGGACGTGGATTGGGACGAAACCGCGGCCAGTGGGGAACGCCATGTCGCGCGGGTGAACGTGGTGGTGGAAAACGCCCATTCCGCCCTGGGCGGCCTGGCAACCGTGGTCGCCAAGCAGGATGGCGTGGTCAGCGGCCTGCGGGTGGCCCGGCGCGACCCGGAGGAAGTCGAGGTGGCAGTGGACATGGAAGTCACCGACCTGCGGCACCTCACCACCATCGTCGCAGCGCTGCGGGCCCATTCCGGCGTGATCAGGGTGGAGCGGACGCGGTCATGATCCTCGGCCTCGGCAACGACCTCTGCGATATCCGCCGGATCGAGCAGGTCATGGCGCGCCACGGCGACCGCTTCATCGAGCGGGTGTTCACCGATGTCGAGCGGGCCAAGGCGGAGCGGCGGACCGAGAAGATCCGCGCCAGCACTTACGCCAAGCGGTTCGCGGCGAAGGAGGCCGCCAGCAAGGCGCTGGGCACCGGCTTCCGCGACGGCGTGTTCATGAAGGACCTCGGCGTGGTCAACCTGCGCTCTGGCCAGCCGACCCTGCTGATGACCGGCGGCGCGGCGGCGCGGCTGGCCAAGCTGACGCCCCCGGGCATGCAGGCGGTGGTCCACCTGACGATGACCGACGAATACCCCTATGCCAGCGCCATCGTCATCATCAGCGCGGTGCCGCTGGCCGTTTGATAAGCTGCCTCGACCCAGCCACGCGGCGCGCCGATTCTGCCCCGCCCAATCTGCCCCGCCATGAGGGAAGCGACGATGAGCGACGACTACATGCGGGACCAGGCCGAGCAATTGGCCCAGCACCTGCGCCTCACGGATGGCAAGTCCGGCTATGTCGAGGCGACGGCCGAGGGCTTCGAGGTCTTCATCCGCAAGAAGTGGCCCGGCAAGCTGCTGGCCACCTGGGACGGCATGCCGGTGGAATGGCACCTGAATGTCGGCACCAACAAGGCCGCCAACCGGTAGCGCACCGCTGGCCGCGTTTCGACGCTCCTGGCTAGCGTCTGATCGCCGCCGGTGGAATCGCCGGCAGCGTGAATCAGCCGCTGGAACTAGAGCCTGATCGGCTTAGGCCGAATCGCCGTAAGCCGTGAATCAGTCTCTCAAACAACAAAGCTAGTGCGTGAGCGCTTCAGTCAGAAGCGATCACGCACTAGCGCCGGAAGCGCAGCGCCAGGCCGCGCGCCTTCCAGCCTTCCTCGATCGCATCCAGGTCGGTGAAGCCGGAGGGATTGTCCTTCCGCGGCGCTGCCAGCAGGCCCGGCGCACGTTCGCGCCGCCACACGCCCAGCAGCCGCCGCAGTTCCGCCAGCGGTTCCAGGTGGTCATCCACCCGCAGGTCGGCGTCGGGGAAATCCTCGGTCGAGATGACCTTCAGCGCAGCGGACTGGCGCCCGCGCCGGTCACCGCCCGCGGCCTCCCCGGCATCCAGCGCGGCCATGATGCGCTCCGGCAGCGGCAGCGGGTCATTGGCCAGGTAGCGGGCCAGCGTATCGGCCACAACGGCGGCGCCGGACAGCATGTTGCCGGCGACCGAGACATCCCGCCCGGCCGCGTCGCCGCACCATTCGACGCAGTTCTCCCCGGTCCAGGCGGCGGCGCGGCCATGGCGGTCCAGCGCATGCACCTGGCGGATGCCGCGGCCTTCATCCCCGGCCAGCGCGCCCTGGATGGCCGCGGCCGGGTGCAGCCCGCGCGCCATGCCATCCAGCACGGCGGGCCCGAGGTAGCGATTCGTCATCGACTGGGTAGAAACCGCACCGACTCCGGCGCGGACAAAGGGGCAACTTGCACCGACCGCGAAGGCACAGGTGGTAACACCTACCGCGAAGCTCCCAGTTGCGGGGTCCCGCGCAAGGATGGACCAGGTCATGGGGGAATCATCCTTTTTCCTGCGCTGTACAGTTGGCGTTTCCAGCCGTTGCGCCAAGCCCTTCCTGCGGGCAACTTGGCCCAGATACGACGCTGGGGAAGCAAATGAACAACGGGCCGACAGGAAGCGGCGTTGGGCGCCGGGGCGCGGTGGGGCTGCTCGCCGCGTTGGCGGCCCGGCCGGCGGCGGCGCAGGCCGCCTGGCCGGACCGTCCGGTGCGGCTGGTAGTACCCTTCGGCGCCGGCGGTGCTTCGGATACGCTAGCCCGCACCTGCGCCCAGGCGCTGGCGGATGAACTGCCTGGCCATTCCATCGTGGTGGAGAATCGCGGCGGTGCCGGCGGGACCATTGCCGGTGCCGTGGTCGCCCAGGCACGGCCGGACGGCTACACGCTGATGCTGGCCGACCTCGGCGCCAATGCCATTGCGCATGAGATGATGCGCGGGCTGCCGTATGATCCGCCCAACGCCTTCACCCCGATCTGCCACCTGACCAACCTGCCGGTGGTGGTGGTGGTGAAGCCGGACCTGCCGGTGCGGACTGCCGCCGAATGGTTCGCCTTCGCCAAGGAACGCGCCGCGACGCCGCTGACCTATGCCCACCCCGGCATCGGTTATCCCAGCCAGCTGGCGCATGAGATGATGTTGCAGATGACCGGCACGAAGATGATCCCGGTGAGCTACCGCAGCGGCGCCGAGGTGATGCGGGCGGTGATCTCGGGCGAATGCGACTGTGCTATCCCGACGGTCTCCTCCTCGCTGCCCTTCATCCGCGAAGGCAAGGCGCGACCGATTGCGGTGCTGACCGCCGCCCGGGTGCCGCAACTGCCGGACACGCCGCCGATGGCCGATACGCTGCCGGGCTTCGAGGCCAGCGTCTGGAACGGCATCGTCGGCCCGGCCGGCATGGACCCCGCGCTGGTCGCCCGCATCAACCAGGTCTTCATTGCCATCATGCGCCGGACGGAAGTGGTGGCCCGGGTGCAGACCAGCCAGGCGGCGCAGGTGGTGGCTGGCACGCCCGGCGAGTTCGGCACGCTGATCAAGGCCGAGATCGCCCGCTGGACCCCGCTGATCCGCGCCAACAACCTGCGCGCCGAATAGGAAACGCCATGAGCGACAAGCCCGAAGTCACCGCCCGCCCCGCCAGCACGGTGCTGCTCATCCGCGATGGGGCGGAGGGGCTGGAAGTCTTCATGGTGGTGCGCAACCGCGCCATCGACTTTGCCGGCGGCGCGCTGGTCTTCCCCGGCGGCCGGGTGGAACCGGATGACGTGGCGATCGCTGGCGGCGAGGGCCTGGACGCTTTCCGCATCGCCGGTATCCGCGAGACCTTCGAGGAATGCGGCGTGCTGCTGGCCCGCCCGCCGGGCTGCCCGGTGATGATCGGCGCCGAGACGCTGCTGCGCGCCGAGGACAAGCATCGCGCGGCGATGAACCGCGGCGAACGCACGCTGTCCGAGTTGTTGGCGGCCGAGCAGTTGCAGCCGGCGGCGGATGCCATGCTGCATTTCGCCCATTGGGTCACGCCGAAGGGCCGGGCCAAGCGGTTCGACACCCAGTTCTTCCTGGCTGCCGCGCCGCCCGACCAGGCCGCGGTGCATGACGGCAGCGAGAGCGTGGAGAGCGTGTGGATCCGCCCGGCCGAGGCGGTGCGCGAGACCGACGAAGGCCTGCGCACCCTGGTTTTCGCGACTCGTAAAAACCTGGAAAAGCTGGCGCGCTACGCCACCGTGGATGAAGCGCTGGCAGCCGTGGCGCAGTACCAGGTTGTCACGGTCATGCCGGAGATGACGAAGACCGCGGACGGCTTCCGCCTTCACATCCCCGCCGCGGCGGATTACGGCGGGGAGTTCTTCGAGGTGCTGGACAAGCCGGCCATCGGCGAACGCGATGGCCACCGGCTGAGTTAGCTTCCCATCCTGCCGGCCCCGGGCTGCTTCAGCAGCCCATCTTGCCAGCCAGGTCCTGGAAGTCGGTGCCGACCCAGTCCCAGGCCTGCGCCGGCGCCAGGTCGCCGGTCTGGCCGGGGCCGTGTTCGTTCGGCCGGGTGACAAAGGCGGTCTTCAGCCCGCATTCCCGCGCCGCCGCCAGGTCGCCGTTATGCGCCGCCACCAGGCAAAGCTCGTCCGGGCGGATCATCAGCACCTCGGCCGTGCGCAGGTAGGCTTCCGGTTGCGGCTTGTAGGCCTGCGCCACCTCGGCGCCGAGGATGGCGTCCCAGGGAATGCCGGCACGCTTGGCCATGGCGGTCATCAGCGCGATGTTGCCGTTGGACAGCGGCGCGATGATATAGTTGCGCTTCAGCCGGGTCAGCCCGGCCACCGCTTCCGGCCAGGGGTCCAGCTTGCGCCAGGCGTTGTTCCACTCGGCCAACTCGGCCTCGCCGATCTTCTTCGGGTCCAGCCCGTGGTCCACCAGCACCAGTTCCAGGTTTTCCCGGTGCAGCACGTCCAACCGGGTCCAGGGCCGGCGGCCGCTGCGGCATTCCTCCATGCCCGGCTGGTAGCGCTTGCGCCAGGCGGTGGCGAAGGCATGCGGGTCGATGGCGCTGCCGCCATGCCGGGCCAGGAAGGGTGCGCTCTCACGGGCGACGCTGTTGCGCCAATCCACCACGGTGCCGAAGACGTCGAAGACGCAGGCTTTGACAGTCATGCCGCTCACTCCCCTTGGGCCCACTTCTTCTCGAACTCCCAGACCTCCGGGAAGCCCATCAACTCGGTCATGCGCTGGAAGCCATAGGCCTCCCCCAATGCGATGCTGTCGCCGTGCTGCTTCAGGTGCGCGTAGCACTTCTCCAGCGCCTGGGCGGCGGCCAGGAAGCCGGTGCCGGGGTAGATCGCGATGGCATAGCCCAGCGCCTTCAGCGTTTCGGCCGGCAGCACCGGGGTGCGGCCGCCTTCGACCATGTTGGCCAGCAGCGGCTTGTCGATGGCCTTGCCGATCGCCGCCATCTCGGCCTCGCTCTCGGGGCTCTCGATGAAGATGATGTCGGCGCCGGCCTCGGCGAACATTTTTCCGCGCTTGATCGCTTCATCCAGCCCCAGCGTGGTGCGGGCATCGGTGCGGGCGACAATCAAGAAGTTCGGGTCGATGCGGGCTTCGGCGGCGACGCGGATCTTCAGCGCGGCTTCCTCGGCGGGAATGACGCGGCGGCCCGGCGTATGGCCGCATTTCTTCGGCATTTCCTGGTCTTCCAGCTGAATGCCGGAAACCCCTGCCGCCTCATAGCCCAGCACCGTGTGGCGCACGTTCAGCAGCCCGCCATAGCCGGTATCGGCATCGGCGATGAACGGCGTCTGGCAAATGCGGGCGAAGGTCGCAACCCGGGAAACCATGTCGGTATAGGTGCCGATGCCGGCATCCGGCACGCCGAGATGCGACGCCACGGTGCCGAAGCCGGTCATGTACAGGCAGTCGAACCCCATGGCATCGGCCACGCGGGCGGAGATGCCGTCGAAGATGCCGGGGGCGACGATGAACTTCTTTGCCGCGAAGGCGGCCTTGAGGGCGGGCTTGGCCATGGATGCTTCCTTACTGTTGCTTGATGGTGCCAGCCGCAGCCGCGGCAGCCCAGATGCCATCTTCCCGCCTCATCGCCGCCAGCAGGGCAGGGGCGGGGCGCAGGTCGGGCTCGATCCCCATGGCGGTCAGCCTGGTCAGCAGCGCCGGGTCGGTGAAGGCGGTCTGCAGCACGGCGTACATCCGCTCGCTGACCGCCGCCGGCAGGTTCTTTGGCGCCAGCAGCGCGACCCAGCCGGAGAGGTCGAAATCGGCGACGCCCTGTTCAGCCGCAGTGGGGACATCCGGAAAGAAGCTGCTGCGTGCGGCGGTGGAAGCGGCCAGCAGCCGCACCCGGCCGGTCTGCATATGCGGCATGACGCTGGCGGTGCTGGTCCAGCCGCTGGGCAGGTGGCCGGCGACGATGTCGTTCATCAACTGCCCGCCGCTGCGATACGCCACGTCCGGCATTTCCACTTGTGCCCGCCGCGCCAGTTCCTGGCCGATAAACGAAGAAAGGCTTTCGGTGCTGCCGGTGCCGACGCGGCCGGGATTGGCTTTCGCATAGTCCAGCATGGCGCGCAGGTTGGGGTAGGGGGCGTTGATGTTGGTCGCCAGCATCATCGTGTTGCGCGTCAGCAGCGCCACCGGGGAGAAGTCGCGGATGGCGTCGTAGGGCATGCTGGGCAGGAAGTACTTGTTGGCCACATGGGTGCTGACCACGCAGAGCATTGTGTGGCCATCCGGTTCCGCATGGGCCACCGCCTCGCTGCCCACCACCCCGGCGCCGCCGGCGCGGTTCTCCACCACCATCGGGTGGGGCAGGTGCGGCCGCAGGGCTTCTGCCAGCGCGCGGGCCAGCAAATCGGTGCCACCACTGGCGGCATAGGGCACGACCACGCGGATGGGCCGGGAGGGCCAGGCCTGGGCCAGGGCAGGGCGTGCCAGCAACAGGGCGGGCCCAAGGGCGGGCCCAAGGGCGGGCAACGCCAGCAGGTGGCGGCGATACAGGGTCATTGGCGTCCTCCGGGTGCGACTATCGGGCTGCTGCGCCGGCGCGGCAACCGTGCCAAGCTGGGCGCCTGATCCAACCCGGAGGAACCCCCATGCCTGACGCCAGCGGCCGCCCGGCCCAAAGCAGCGACCTCGCCGCCATCGAGGCGGTGGTGCAGACCTATTTCGATGGCCTCTATGAAGGCGATGTCGCCAAGCTCGGCGCCGCCTTCCACCCCTGCGCCCACCTGTACTGGGCCGATGGCAAGGGCGGCGTCGGCGACCTGCCGCGCGCGCAATGGTTCGAGATGGTGCAGTCTCGCCCCTCAGGCCAGGCGCGCGGCCTGGCGCGGCACGACAAGATTTTGCTGGTGGACCAGAGCGGGCCGGAGACCGCGCTGGTAAAAGTGAACTGCCAACTGCCGCCGCGCTACTTCACCGACTACCTGGTGCTGAACCTGACCAGCGAAGGCTGGCGCATCGTCAGCAAGGTCTATCGCTTCGATACCAGGGAGTAGCAAAAAGCCCTCCCCCGCCTGCGGGGGAGGGGACCACGGCGCCTTCAGCTGTTCGGCCGCAGCAGGTAGGGTGCGCCGCTGCGGTCGCAGATGCCGCGGATCAGCTTGTCCAGGCTGTCCGGCACCGGCACGCCCTCGGCGCTCCGCTTGGCGTGCATGATGTCCTCCGGCTCGCCCGCCACCAGCACCGGCTCGGCCGGGTGGGCGCTGGGCGTGCCGTGCAGAATGTCGATCACGTCGTCCAGGTCGGCCTCGAAGGCGCCTTCCTCCCGGAACGCCGCCGGATTGATGGCCATGAAGAAGTGGCCGATGTTGTGCGGCAGGTCCTTGCGCGTGTCGCGGTTCCGGATGGGCGAGAAGCTGGCGCCCATCAGCGCGCCGCCGAGGATGTGCACCATCATCGCCAGGCCGTAGCCCTTGGCGCTGCCCTTCTCCTCGATGCCACCGACCGGGGTGATGCCGCCTTCCGGCCGCTGGAACACGAAGGCATTGGCCTCGTGCGGGTCGGTGACGCTGTTGCCGGCGCCATCCACCACCCAGCCTTCCGGTACCGGCGCGTCGTTCAGGTGGTGCACCTTCACCTTGCCGGCGGCGACGGTGGTGGTGGCCATGTCCAGCACGAAGGCATTGTTGCGCTTGGCCGGCGCGGCGAAAGCCAGCGGGTTGGTGCCCAGCACCGGCATGGTGCCGCGGGTCGGCACCATGGTCACGCCACGGGTGCTGCTGGTGACCATGCCGATGGCGCCACGGGCGGAGGCGATGCGCGCATAGGCGCCGGCCGCGCCGAAATGGTGGCTGTTGACCACGCCGACGATGCCGACACCCCATTGCATGGCCTTGTCCACGGCCATGTTCATCGCCAGCGCGGAGACCGGATGGCCGAGGCCATCCTGCGCGTCCAGCAGCGCGGTCGGCCCGGTATCCCGCACCACCTTGGGCTGGGCGGCGATCTTGATGCGCCCGGCGGCGACGCCGTCCTCATAGGTCATCAGCATCGACAGCCCATGACTATCGACCCCGAGCAGGTCGGTCTCGACCATCACACGGGCGGTGGTCTCGGCGTTCTCCCTCGGCATGCCCCAGGCGGTGAGGATGCCGAGGATCTGCGCGCGGATCGCCTCGGCAGGGACCTTGCGGCCGGTGGTGACGTTCTTGGCCATCTTTTGTCAGTTCCTCCGCGGCGCGCCGGTGGCGCGCATCCATTCCATCCACACGCGCACCCGTGGCGCGCGACCTATCAATCCACGCGCGCGCCGGTGGCACGCACGATCGGCGTCCACTTCTCGATCTCGGCGGCGATGAAGTCATGCGTCCGCTGCGGCGTCATCCCGTCGGGAATGGTGTTGCCCAGGCCGATGATCCGTTCCCGCACCGCCGGCTGCTTCAGGATGTCCTGGATCTGTGCGCTGAGGAACTCCAGCACCGGCTGTGGCGTGCCCAGCGTCGCGCTCCAGGGTGTCCAGGTGGTCGCCTGGTAGGCCGGCAGCCCAGCCTCGGCGCTGGTCGGCACCTGCAGCGAAAGCGGCGAGCGTTCCGGCGTGGCGATGACGATGCCGGTGACGGTGCCGCGGTTGATGTGCTCGGCGATGAAGCTGATGGTATCCGCCTGGAACGCCGTGCGGCCCCCGGCCAGGTCGGTGAACGCCGCCGCCGAGCCGCGATACGGAATATGTTGCGCCTGCACGCCCAGCAGATGCACCAGCATGGCGCCGGCGATATGCCCGGTGGTGCCGTTGCCGCTGCTGCCGTAGTCGTACTTGCCGGGGTTGGCACGCAGCAGCGCGGCGAACTCGGCCAGGGTGCGCACGCCCAGCGAAGGATGCACCGCCACCGCGATGGCGCTGTGGCTGCTGATGGTGATGTGCGCCACGCCGGTCAGCGGATGCACCCGCAGCCGGTCGCCATATAGCCCCACATTCAGCGTGTGACTGCCCAGCGCGCCAACCAGCAGCGTGTAGCCGTCCGGCGGCTGCGCGGCCACGGTCTCGAACGCCACGGTGCCGCCGCCGGAGGGCCGGTTCTCTACCAGGAATTGCTGGCCCAGCCGCTCGCTCAGCGCACCGGAGACGATGCGCGCATTGATATCCGCATTACCGCCGGGCGCCAGCGCCACCACCACGCGCACGGGGCGGTTGGGGTAGTCTGTCCCAGGCGCGCGCGGCTGGGCGTTGGCGGCGCCGGCGCACAGCAGCAGCGCCATCAAAAGGCGGACCATGTTTCTCTCCCTCAGCCGATGCCGTGTTCCAGCACGCCAACCTTTTCCACTTCCAGCCGCATCCTGTCACCCGGTTTCAGGTAGCGCGGCGGCTTCTGGAAATGGCCGCTGCCGGAAGGCGTGCCGGTGGCGATCACGTCGCCCGGCTGCAACGCCGTGTAGCGGCTGAGATAGGCGATCAGCGCGGCGACGCTGAAGATCAGCTCATGCGTATTGCCCTGCTGCACCAGTTCGCCATTCAGCCAGCAGCGCACATCCAGATGCCAGGGCTCGCCGACCTCGTCCGCCGTCACCAGATACGGCCCGAGCGGGCAGAAGCCGTCCAGCCCCTTGGCGAAGCTGGTCATCGGCAAGGCCTGGTCGAACTGGAATTCCCGCGCGCTGATATCGTTCAGCACGGTGTAGCCGGCGACGTAGTCAAGCGCCCGCGTCTCCGGCACCTGCCAGGCGGTGCGGCCGATCACCACGGCCAGTTCCACTTCCCAGTCCGGCCAGCGCACGCTGGGGGGAATGCGCACCACGGCGCCCGGCCCAGAGACGCTGCTGGTGGGCTTGAGGAAGATGCGCGGCGCCTCCAGCTTCGGCCCACCAACCTCGGCGGCATGAGCGCCGTAGTTGCGCCCCACGCCGAGGATTTTGCCAGGCTGCAACGGCGCGCACAGTTGCACGCTCGAAAGCGGCCGGCGCAGCGCCGCGTTCTCCGGCCGCGCGGCGAAGGCCAGCGCGCGGGCCACGGCGACCATGGCGGCCTCGCCGGCCTGCAGCAGCGCCAGCATGGTGGTGGGCACCGCCGGCGCACCCAGCGCGGCCAGAGCGGCGGCCAGCGGCACCAGTTCCTCGCCGATCACGCCGCCGAGGTCTTCGACATCAGCGGCCTTGAAGGTAGCGAGCTTCATGCCGCGAGCGCCGCATAGTCGAGGCTGGCCATCACCTGCGCGCGCAGGATGAAGCGCGGCTCCTCCGCGGTGTAGTCGGCAACCGCGTTGTGGATGGTGGCGATGTTGTCCCACATCAGCACGTCGCCCGGGGTCCAGCGGTGGCTGTACAGGAACTTCGCCTGCGCCTGGTGCAGGAACAGGAAGGCCAGCATCGCGTCGCTCTCGGCCGGCTCCAGCCCTTCGATGTGCATGGCGTAGCCGGGGTTGCAGTACAGCACGCGCCGGCCGGTGACGGGATGCACGCGGAACACCGGCTGCTGCACCGGCGGTTTCTTGGCCTTCTGCGCCTCGGTCAGCGGGCCGCGGATGCTGCCAGGCCGCATCCGCATCACGTCCCAGAACTTCTCGAAGTCATGCACCGCGACGCGGCCTTCCAGCCGCTGCTTCACCTCGGCGGGCAGGTCCTCATAGGCGGCGTGCATGTCGAGGAACTGCGTATCCCCCAGCGGCTGGCCGTCGCGCATCGGCACCAGCTTGGCATGCAGCACGTTGGCCAGCGCGATATCCTGCGAATAGCTCATGTCGGTATGCCAGCCCTGGCCTGCATCGCTGAGGCCGAGCGGCTTGCCAGTGGCGTCCTTCATGTTCGAGAGATGCATGATCTCCGGCAGGCCCTCGGCGTGGAACAGGTTGGCCACGTTGACTTCCAGCGTGCCGAAGCGGCTGGCATAGGCGGCCAGTTGGGGCGCATCCAGGTCCTGCGCCGGGAAGCACAGCACGCCGTGATGGCCCAGGGCGTGCAGGATGCTGCGGAAATCCTCGGCGCCGAGTGGCTGCCGCAGGTCGAAATCCTCAACGCGCGCGCCAGGGCCTCTGTTGTTCGGGATGATCCGCATGGCCGTTCTCCTCTGGTGGCAAAATCTGCCCGGCAGCGCCGCAGGTCAACCGCGTCGTGGCGTGCGCGGCGATGGGGGGCTTGCGCATTGCATCGCAGGCAACGACCATTGGCCAAGCCAGTATGCTGTGCCGGACGGCCTGGGGGGAAACAGATGTCGAGGCGCATCAGCAGGCGCGCTGCCCTTGGGGCTGCAAGCATCTTTGCGACCACGGGCGCGCAGGCGCAGCCTGAGACATGGCCGACCCGGCCAGTGCGCCTGATGGTGGCCTACCCCGCCGGCGGCAGTACCGACATCGTCGGCCGCCTGCTGGCCGAGCGCCTGTCGCGCGCCTGGGGCCAGCCTGTGGTGGTGGAGAACAAGGGCGGCGCCGCCGGCACGCTGGGCGCCGACACGGTGGCCCGCGCCGCGCCGGATGGCCACACGCTGCTGCTCGGCGCGTCCTCGGAAATGGCCATCGCGCCGTCCACGCTGCGCAGCCTGCCCTACGATCCCGCCCGCGACTTCGAGCCGATCTCGCTGCTGACGCTGCAACCCTTCCTGCTGCTGGTGCCCAACGCGCTGCCGGTGGCCAGCGTGGCGGAGCTGGTCGCCATGGCCAAGGCGCAGCCGGGCAAGCTGAACTTCGGCAGCTTCGGCACCGGCACCGCCACTCACCTGATGGGCGAGCTGCTGCGCGTCAGCACCGGGGTGGATGTCAGCCACATTCCCTATCGCGGCAGCGCACCGGCGATGACGGACCTCATCGCCGGACAGATCCAGTTCAACTTCGACACCATCCCCAGCGCCCTGCCGCATTTGGCGGACCGCCGGCTGCGTGCCCTAGCGCTGTGCCACAACCGACGCCTGGCATCGGTGCCCGGCATTCCGACCGTGGTCGAGGCCGGCTTCCCCGCGATGACCGGCGCCACCTGGGCCATGCTGGTCGCCCCGGCGCATACCCCGGCGGCGATCCTGCGCAAGGCGCAGGCCGATGTCGCCGCGGCGATGCAGGGCGGGCTGGCGCAGCAGCTGCGCGAACGTGGGCTGGAGCCGGTCGGCGGCACCATGATGGACGCCCGCGACTTCCTGGCCGGCGAGGCCCGGAAATGGGCCGAGGTGGTGCGCCGCGCGAACTATCGGCCGGAGTAGCCGCATGAAGGTTATCGTCATCGGCGCCGGCGTGGTCGGCCTGTGTTGCGGCTGGCACCTGGCGCGGCAGGGCGCCGAGGTGACGATGCTGGACAGCGGCGAACCTGGCGCCGGCACCTCCTCGGGCAATGCCGGGGCCATCAGCGCCGGCAGCGTCGCGCCGCTGGCCATGCCCGGCGTGCTGAAGACCGTGCCGCAGATGCTGACCGACCCCAAGGCGGCGCTGCATATCCCCCTGAGCTATTGGCCCAAGGCGCTGCCCTGGCTGTGGCAGTTCGTCCGCAGTGCCCGCCCGGCCCAGGTGCAGGCCACCGCCACTGCCCTGGCCACGCTGATGTTCGGCGCCATGGAGCGCCATCGCGAAATCCTCGCCGCCGAGGGCGCGCTGGACCTGATCCACGAGAGTGGGCAGCTCTATCTGTACCGCGACCGCGCCCAGTACGCGAAGGATGCCGGCAGTTGGGCGTTGCGCCAGCAGCACGGCATGCGCATCGAGTTCCTGGAGGGGCTGGACGCGATCCGCGCGCTGGAGCCGGATATCCAGGGTGACTACCGGCTGGGCGTCTTCATCCCCGACCAGGGCAGTTGCGTGAACCCGCAGCGCCATGCCGAGGTGGTGGCGCAGGGTATCCGCCGCATGGGCGGCCAAGTGCTGCGCCAGCCGGTGCTGGGCTTCCTGACCGAAGGCCAGCACGTGCTGGGCGTGCGGACCGCCACGGGCGAGATGCGCGCCGACGCGGTGGTGCTCGCCGCCGGTGCCTTCTCGGCCCGGCTGCTGGCGCCGCTGGGCATCAAGGTGCCGCTGGAAAGCCAGCGCGGCTATCATGTCATGCTGCCGGATGCCGGCATCAGCCTGCAACGCCCGGTGATCCCGGCCGACCGCAAGGCCTTCATCAGCCCGATGGAGACCGGCCTGCGCATTGCCGGCACCGTCGAGTTCGGCGGGCTGGACCGCGCCCCCACGTCCTACCGCGCCGACCTGCTGCTGGAGGACCTGCACCACGTCTTCCCGCAGGCCCGCACCGAGGGTCGCCAGGGCTTCTGGATGGGCCATCGCCCCTGCCTGCCGGACAGCCTGCCGGTGGTCGGCCCGGTCAAGGCCTGGGCCGGGCTGTGGTGCGCCTTTGGCCATGGGCATCTGGGCCTGACCGGCTCCGCCCCCACCGCGGCGTTGCTGGCCGCCGCCATGCTGGGGCCCAGGCCGAATGCCGACCTGGCGCCCTATGCGGTGGAGCGATTCGGCTAGACTATGATCGTCGCAGGCGGCATCGCCAAAGACGTGAATCACACGAAAAAACAAAGAACCAGGGTCCGTCAGGCGCTTCCATCTGCGCCTGACGGACCCTGGTTACTTCGCCGCTTCGCCGGTGGTCACCACCTCATGTACCAGCGGCCCCAGCGCGGTTTCCTCGGCCGCCCAGTAGGCGCGGAAGCTGGCGGGATTCATGAAGCGGATCGGCAGCCCCAGGTCGCGCATGCGGCGCTGGTGCTCGTCGCTGAGGATGGCCCGTTCCAGCGCGCCGGCCAGGGCGTGTTCCACCGCGGCGGGCAGCCCGGCCGGGCCGATGAAGCCGCGCGCCGAGCCGGTGACGATTCGCGTACCCTGCGCCGTCGCCGTCGGGATGCCAGGCAGGTATTCGCTCTCCTCCGCGGCCAGCACCGCCAGGGTGCGCGCCACGCCGCTGCGGCTTTGCGTCATCGCGGTGCCGGTGGCGACGAAGGCCACCTCGATCTCGCCGGACAGCAGCGCCACCAGCGCCGGCGCGCTGCCCTGGTAATGGATCTGGTTGACGCTGAGCCCATGGGCCTTCTGCAACGCCAGGCTGGCCAGGTGTTCCCAGCTGAGGATGCCAGGGTCCGAGACCCGCAGCGCCCCGGGCCGGGAGCGCGCCTCGGCCACCAAGTCGGCCAGGGTTTTCATCCGGCTGTCGGCGCGGACGATGATGCTGCCGGGGTCGATGACGTGCATGGCCAGCGGCGTGAAGCTGTCCTTGCTGAAGCCGGCCTTGCGGGAGGGGTCCAGGTACAGCGTGATGGTCGAGGGCCACAGCCCATAACATAAGGTATAGCCATCCGGCCGCGCCTGGGCGGTCTGCCCCAGGCCGATCTGACTGTTCGCCCCCGGCCGGTTGACGATGACAACGGTTGTGCCGAGTTCGCGCTCCAGGGCCGGCGCCAGCGCCCGGGCGGAGATGTCGCTGCCGCCACCGGGCGGATAGGGCACGATGACCTGAACCGGCCGTCCCGCTTCCGGAAACCCGGTGCCTTGGGCCTGGGCCTGCCCGAGCAGCAGCGCGGGCAGCGCCACCAGGCCACGCCGCCCCGTGCGCAGCGCCTGGCGTGTCGCATTGGCACTCATCGGAAAGCCTTTCCCGCAGCTTGCTCCGGCAGCATGCGCGGCGCTGGTGTCACGACACAAGAGGCGGAGCGGTCAGGGAGCGCGAGTCTCAGTTATAGTCACTAACTATGGATAAACCCTTGCCGATCCCGTAGGAAACCATTACCAGATAAGCGGTTGTATTTTTCCGAACACGTCGCATGAGTTCGGCATCGTCTTACTCTTCACCCATCGGGGGGGGGAGCGCTGGGGCCGCGGCATCTCGCTGCGGCGACCGTTTTTCCGGGGGGAGGTTTCCGTCATGGCAACCGACTATGTTTCCGACGACCTGCCGCCTGGCAAGGTCGGCCGTCCCAGCAGCACGCCGCGGCGGATCCGCTTGGCGAAGCCGGAGGAAGGCGAAGCCCGTGGCGAGGTGTTCCACCTGATCCGCGCGATGATGATCGTGGTGGGCGTAACCGCCCTCATCGGCTGGGCGGTTTCCTGAGCCTGACGACCTGAGCCCGACCGGCCCAGGCAGCAGCATCAGAGCGGTTCTGTTCAGGCTGTCCGAGGGCAGCCTAGGACGTTTATCGCCGCCTTGCTCAAACGCCCGGCGACGGCTGTTGGCCAGCCGTCGTGCCACCCGTTTGCCAGCAGCGGTATAAGTTCAGACCGCATCCTCTTTACAGATACCGCTGGATATCCAGGGTCGAGTCCCGGCCCAGGCTGTCGAAATGCGTTGCCAGGAACTTGTCCGCCGCCTCGCGGCCGAACTGCCGCAGCGTCTGCAGGAAGTCCCAGCTGCCATTGAACTTGGTGCTGAGCTTGAACTTCCGCATCCGCTCCTCATCCTCGATCGCGTGCAGGAACATCCGCCGGTAGCGGGGTTGCTCCAGCCGGCCGCTGTCCAACAGGCGTTGCACGAAGTCGATCGCCCGCATCTCCGCCATCAGTGAAGCGTTGAAGCTGATCTCGTTCAGCCGGTTCATGATGTCCGACGTGGTCTTCGGCACTTCCTGCCGTTCCATCGGGTTGATCTGCACCAGTACGATATCCGGCGCGCCGCGTTCATAATACAGCGGCCAGATCGCGGGATTACCGACATAGCCGCCATCCCAGTAGCTTTCGCCGTCGATCTCCACCGCCTTGAACACGTTGGGCAGGCAGGCGCTGGCCAGCACCACATCGACGCTCATCTCGGCCCGGGTGAACACCCGCGGCTTGCCGGTGCGCACATTGGTGGCCGAGATGAACAGCCTTATCGCCCGCGGGTCAGCGCGCAGCAGGTCGCAGTCGAGGAACTCCTCCACCACTTGGCGCAGCGGGTTGAACTCGCCGTTGAACGGGTTGGCCTGGTAGGGCGAGACCAGCCGGGACAGCGTATCGAAGGCGTTGTAGGCAAAGCTGTAGGTCAGGTCGTGGCCCCACAGCATCCGCTCGAACGGGGTATTCTGCAGCGGGCTGAGCGCATGCCCGCCAGCGATCTGCCGCCAGAATCGCTCCAGCAGGGAAATCGCCCCGGCGCGGCCACCCTGGGCCAGGCCCTGGACGAACATCGCCGCGTTCATCGCCCCGGCGGAGGTACCGGAAACGCCGTCGAACTCCAGCCGCTCATCTTCCAGCAGGCGTTCCAGCGCACCCCAGGTGAAGGCGCCATGGGTGCCGCCGCCTTGCAGCGCCAGGTTGATCCGCCGCGTCTCGCTGCGCACCACGGCAGGGCGCGCGGGCGCGCGCTCATGCACCGGCGACCGCTCGACCGGCGAGTCCTTCTGGAATTGGTCATCCATCAGGCGGCGGTCCAGCCACCATCGACAGAATACGCGCTGCCATTCATCCCGCCGGAATTCGGCCCGACCAACCACAGCGCCATCTGCGCCACGTCGTCCACTTCCACCCACTTCTTGCTGGGCTGGTGTTCCAGCAGGTGGTCGGTCAGCGCCACCTCCTCGGAGACGCCGAACTTGGCGGCCAGCGGCGGGATCTGCGCCTCGGCCAGCGGAGTGCGGACGAAGCCGGGGCAGATGGCGTTGCAGGTGATGTTCGTCCGCGCGACTTCCAGCGCGACGGTTTTCGTCAGCCCGACCACCCCGTGCTTGGCGGTGACATAGGCCGACTTGTAGGGCGAGGCGATCAGGCCATGCGCCGAGGCGATGTTGATGATCCGCCCCCAGCCCTTCGCCTTCATGCCCGGCAACGCCGCCTTGATGGCGTGGTAGTTGCTGCTCATGTTGATGGCGATGATCAGGTCCCACTTGTCCTCGGGGAACTCGTCGATCGGGGCCACGAACTGGATGCCGGCGTTGTTCACCAGGATGTCCACGCTGCCCAGCGCGGCCAGCGCCTCGGCCACCATCTGCCGGCAGCCCTCGGCCTTGGAAAGATCGGCGGCGCTGTAAGGCGCTTCCGCCACACCCATGGCGGCGCCCACCTCGGCGCGGGCCTTGGCAATGTCCTCGGGCTTGCCGAAGCCGTTCAGCATCACGCGGGCGCCCGCCTTGGCATAGAACATGGCGATGCCCAGGCCGATGCCGCTGGTGCTGCCGGTGACCAGGGCCGTGCGGCCCTCAAGAACTCGTTCCATCTAAGCACCCGTCTTTCGCATGTGCAGCATCAATAGCGCAGAGCCGCGCAAGTTGCAGCAAGCGGCTGCCAGGTTGCGGATTGGTAAGGCTGGGAGCAAAGGCCGGTCGGGCCACTGCTCCCGGCCTGCGTCATTGGGCCGCCCAGCTTCTCAGGGCAACCAGCGCAGGGCCTTGACCAGCCCGCGGCTGACGCCGCCGAACAGCTTGGGCGTGTAGTAGCTGCCGGCCGCGCGCTTCAACGCCTCCGCCAGGGTCGGGTAGGGCACCACCAGTCCGGCCAGGGCACTCAACGGCAGCTTGCGGCCCAGCATCAGTCCCAGCACGCCGGCCATCTCCCCGGCGCGCGGCGCGGTGATGCCGCCGCCCAACAGTTTTCCTTTGTTGTCCAGTACCAGCCGGGCCAGGCCCTCGGTGCGGCCCTCCGATATGGCGCGGTCGTTCTCGGTCAGATGCCAGTCCAGCACCCGCACGCCCTGGTGGCCGGCTGCCTCGGCTTCGGCCTTGGTCATGCCGACCTGGCACAATTCGGGGTCGGTGTAGGTCACGCGGGGCAGGGCGGTGTAGTCCACCGCGCCGCCCGGCAGGCGGAACAGCATGCTGCGCACCAGCACCCCGGCGTGCTGGCTGGCCACGTGGGTGAAGGCGCGTGGCCCCAGCCCGGCCACGTCGGCGATATCCCCTACCGCCCAGACCCGCTTGTTGCTGGTGCTGCGCAGGTTGCCCGCCACGCTGATGCCGCGCGGCGAATGCGCCACCTGGCCGGCTTCCAGGTCCAGCCCGGCCAGCCGCGGTGCCCGGCCCACCGCCAGCAGCAGGTGCGTGCCGGAGACGCGCGTGCCGTCCTCCAGCACCGCCACCACGCCACGCTCGGATTTCGGGCGGTCGGGGTCCAGCGGCTCGAACCGGCTGACCTTCACGCCCTCGCGGAATATCACGCCATCGGCGGCCAGGGCGGCGCGCACCGGCGCCACCAGGGCCTCGTCCTCCCGCGCGGCCACGCGGGGGGCGGCTTCCAGCACCGTCACCAGGCAGCCCAGCCGGGCATGCGCCTGGGCCATCTCCAGCCCGATCGGCCCACCGCCGAGGATCAGCAGGTGCCCCGGCGGCTGCTCCAGCTCGAACAATGTTTCATTGGTCAGCCAGGGCAGCTGGTCCAACCCGGGCAGGCTGGGCACGATGGCGGCGCTGCCAGCGGCGATGACGCAGCGACGGAAGCGGAGGCGCCGGCCACCGGCCTCGATCTCATCGGCAAGGGTGAAGTGGGCGCTGGCCTGCACCACCTCGACGCCCATCCCGGAGAAACGCGCCACGCTGTCCATCGGGGCGATGCGGGCGATGGCGCCATGCACATGCGCCTGCACCGCGGCCCAGTCGATCTCGGGCGGCGGCAGGCGGACGCCGTATTGGCCGGCGCGGCGCGCTTCGGCTGCGGCGTGGCCGGCGGCCAGCAGCGCCTTGCTGGGCACGCAGCCGTAGTTCAGGCAGTCGCCGCCCATGCGGCCGCGCTCCACCAGCAGCACCTTCAGCCCCAGCTGCGCCGCCACGGCAGCCACCGAAAGCCCGGCCGCGCCGGCGCCGATGATGGCGATATCCACGTCAGCCATGCGCCGGCTTCCTTCCGCGCCACCAGGCGCCCACGAGAGATAGCGCCGCCAGGCCCAGCAAGGGCAGCAGGATCTGCGGCGAAAAGATCACCTTCAGGTCGGGCCGGCCGCCACTGGCGAAAACCTCCCCCAGGCCGGCGCCGATGCCGCAGAACACCGCGCTGCCGGGGATGATCCCGACCAGCGTGGCCAGCGCGAAGGGGGCGAATCGCATGCCCGCCACCGCCGGCGCCAGGTTGGCCAGCCAGAACGGCACCACCGGCAGCAGCCGCAGCGACAGCAGGTACCAGAACCCGCCGGTCTCCAGCCCCTGGCGCACCTTGGCCAGCAGGGGGCCGGCCTTGCGCGCCAGCGACTCGGCCAGGGCGTAGCGGGCGGCCAGGAACAGCAGGCAGGCGCCCGCCGTGGCCCCGGCCACCACCAGCGCGGTGCCCAGCCACTGGCCGAACAGGAAGCCCCCGGCCAGGGTCAGCCAGACCGCCACCGGCAGGGAAAACGCCACCACCACGGCATAGAGCGCGACGAAGCCCAGCCCGCTCGCCAGCGGCTGCATCGCCACGGTTTCCGCCAACCAGGCCCGGTTTGCCGCCAGGGCGTTCCAGGAAAGCCAGTGCGTCGCGCCGCTGGCCCAGGCCAGGCCGAGGCCCGCCAGCAGTAGCGCCAAGGGCCAGAATCGCTTCATGCTCGTCTCCGGAATGCGTCAGAAGGGGCTTCGCCCGCGGGCTCCCGTTGTTACAGCACGCTGCGCGCGGTTGACGCACTGCCCCGCCTCTCCCTATACGTGCCGCCCTTCGCCGGAGGCCCAAAAGCTTCCGGCACGCTGCGCATGCCGCGTTGCCAGACTGGAGAGACTGACCGTGAAGCGTACTTACCAGCCGTCCAAGCTTGTCCGTAAGCGTCGGCATGGCTTCCGTACCCGTATGGAAACCGTCGGTGGCCGCAAGGTGCTGGCCAATCGCCGCTCCAAGGGCCGCAAGAAGCTTTCCGCCTAACCACGGCAACGGGGCGCGGGCGAGCCGTCATGTCGAGCCTGCCGCCCCGGCTGACCCGGCGCCCGGAATACCTGCGCGCCGCTGCGCGCGGTCGCAAGGCGGCCCGGCCCGGACTGGTGCTGCAAGCCTTGCCGCAGCCCGGTGCGCCGCTTCGCGTTGGCTTCACCGCCACGAAGAAGCTTGGCGGCGCCGTGGTGCGCAACCGGTGCAAGCGTCGGCTGCGCGCGGCCATTCGGCACGCCGTGGAAGAAGCCGAGATCACCGGCTTCGACCTGGTGCTGATCGCGCGGGATGCCACGGCCACCCGGCCCTGGGACCAGTTGCTGGGCGACCTGCGGGGCGCCCTGAAGCAGGCCGGCGTCCGGCCATGATGCGCCGAGGTGGCCGGTGAGCCAGGCCCAACAGGCGTTCCGCAAGGGCGCAGGGCTTGCGCCACGCGTCGGCGCACCGCCGGTGCCACGCGTCACGGCAGCGGACGTGGTGGGCGCAGCCGCACGAGAGGCGTTGCGCGGCAGCATCATCGCCTATCAATGG
>CANBNK010000093.1 GCA_947371015.1 Acetobacteraceae bacterium
ACCCGGGACGGGCGTGGGGTGGATCACCCGGGACGGGCGTGGGGTGGATCACCCGGGACGGGCGTGGGGTGGATCACCCGGGACGGGCGTGGGGTGGATCACCCGGGACGGGCGTGGGGTGGATCACCCGGGACGGGCGTGGGTCGCAATACCGGGACGGGCGTGGGCTGAACGCCCGCGACCGGCATGCAGCACATTGACCGGGACGGGCGGCGGCTTCAGCTTGGCGGTCTCGCCAAGCCTATAGGGTGTGCCCATGCCTCGTCAGATTCGCCTCGCCGGTGCCCAACTGGGGCCGATCCAGCGCGCCGATAGCCGCGCCGCCACGCTGGAGCGGCTGATCGCGCTGCTGGAGGCGGCGGCGAAGGATGGCGCCGAGCTGGTGGTGTTTCCGGAACTGGCGCTGACCACCTTCTTCCCGCGCTGGTACATGCCGGATGGCGATGCCGAGTTGCTGGGCTACTTCGAGAAGAGCATGCCCAACCCGGACTGCCAGGCGCTGTTCGACCGGGCGAAGCAGCTGGGTGTGGGGTTCTACCTGGGCTATGCTGAGCTGACGCCGGATGGGCACCGCTTCAACACCGCCATCACGGTGGGGCCGGATGGCACGGTGCTGGGCAAGTACCGCAAGATCCACCTGCCCGGCAGCAAGGACTTCCGCCCGGCGCAGGAGTTCCAGCAACTGGAGAAGCGCTACTTCGAATATGGCGACATGGGCTTCCCGGCCTTCCGCGGGCCTTCCGTGTGGAACAGCCCGGTGCTGGGCATGCTGGTCTGCAATGACCGCCGCTGGCCGGAGGGCTGGCGCGTTCTGGGGCTGCAAAGCGTGGAGCTGGTGATGGTGGGGTACAACTCCGCCAGCTACGACCCGAATGGCGGGCCGGAGGAGAACCTGGACCGGCGGACTTTCCATTCGATCCTGGCGGCGCAGGCCAACGCCTACATGAACGCCACCTGGGCGATTGCAGTGGCCAAGGCCGGCGTGGAGGACGGCGCCGGGTTGATCGGTGGGTCCTGCATCGTGGACCCCAATGGGATCGTGGTGGCACAGGCCAAAACACTGGGGGATGAGCTGATCATCGCCGATGTGGACTTCGACGCTTGTCTTCAGGGCAAGGAGAAGATGTTCAACTTCGCCCAGCACCGCCGGCCGCAATGGTATGGGCCAATCGTGGAGCAGGTTGGCGCGGTGCCGCCGAAGTGAGTGAGCGCGAGGACGAGATTGTCGCGCTGCGGCGGGAGTTGGCGGAGACGAAGGAGGTCGCAAACGTCGCCGTAAAGGCTGCCATTTCGGCACTTGCAGCGCTGGAGGAAGTTATCATCGCTGCGACTATGGGCAGTGGCGTAGTGAACCGGGCTACCCACCTGAAATCTGCCAGCGAGCACGTCAACAAAGGCAATCAAGTCATTGGAGACGCACTGGAAGGTCCTACCGATGAAGCTTGAGGAGGGCGTCAACAAGTATTGGAATGAAAGCCGCGCGAAGCGCTCTGCAGCCGCGAATGACCTTGCGGGCGGCGGCGGCGATGGCCATCCTCCTGGCATGGAAACCGAGGTTGCCCTTCTCAAGCAGCGCGTCGACCAGTCCGACATCCGACTGGCGCGGATGGAGGAGAAGCTTGACCGCATCGGCGACCAGCTGGGTCAGGTGGCCACCAAGGCCACGGTCTGGACCGCCCTGGGCACCGCAGGCGGCGTTGCCATAACGATCATCGGGCTGTTCGTCGGTATCCTCGCCTATCTTCAGGACGAGCGGATCGCCAGCACCAGTGCGCCGCCACCGCAGCCCAGCTTTACCCTGAACATGCCGGCCTGGCCGACGCCGCCAGCCTCCTCCGCCCCCCCAGCATCGGTACCAGCCCGGCCCTGAGCCGCCTTACGCTTGAGTTGCCGCCGAGCCGCGCGCCCGGCATCCTGCCGTGAAACCATGGGAGGATCGCGCCAATGCAGCGCCGCCATCTTATTGCCGCCGGGCTTGCCCTGCCCGCCATCGCCAGCGCGCAGGAGGCCTGGCCATCCAAGCCAGTCCGCATCGTGGTGCCTTATCCGCCCGGCGGACCAAATGACTTCCTCGCCCGGCTCTATGCCCAGCAACTGGCGCCCATCCTGGGGCAGCAGGTGGTGGTGGAGAACCGTGCCGGCGGGTCCGGCGTCATCGGCACGGATACGGTGCTGAAGTCGGCGCCGGATGGCACCACCTTCGCCATCTGTGACGGCGGCAGCCTGGTCATCGCGCCGCACACCCAGGCGGCGATGCCCTACAAGGTGCCGGAGGACCTGGCGCTGATCTCCGTCGTCACCCAGGTGCCGGAAGCGCTGGTGGCGTCGCCGCGGCTTGGGGTGAAGACCCTGCCGGAACTGTTGGACCTGGCGAAGCGCCAGCCCGGCCGGCTGAACATCGGCACCGCCGGCGCCGCCGGCATCAGCCACCTGGCAGCCTGGTCGTTCAAGCGGCAGACCGGCGTGGAGGTGGAGGTCATCACCTATCGGGGTGCCGCGCCGGCGGTGACGGACCTGATTGCCGGGCAGATCCAGCTGCTGTTCGCCGACCTGCCGCCGCTGATGCCGCATATCGCCGCGAACGTGCTGACACCACTGGCCCTGGCGGCGCGGCGGCGCAGCCCTTCCCTGCCCGACCTGGCGACCACGGTGGAGTATGGCTTTCCGCGGCTGCTGGCGGAGAACTGGTATTGCTGCGTCGGCCCGGCGCGGTTGCCGGATGCGATCCAGCAGAAGATGTCTGCGGCCCTGCGCACGGCCAGCGCGGCGCCGGCGCTGAAGGACGCGTTGGCGGCGCAGGGGGCCGAGGCCTTCTGGTGCAGCCAGCAGGACTTCGCCACCCGGGTGCGGGATGAATCGCCAATGTGGCGGGATATCGCCCGCAGCGCCAATGTTCGGGCAGAGTAGCGCCGCCACCGCTTGATTGTGCCGGCCCGGGGTGCATGCTGGCGCGACACCGGAGCAGACACCGCATGACCCGTCGCCTCGTTCTTGCCGCCGCGCAGCTTGGCCCGATCCAGAAGGCCGAGGGGCGCGATGTCGCCGTCGGCCGCATGGTACGGCTGATGGAGACGGCCGCCCGGCGCGGCGCCGAGGTGGTGGTGTTTCCCGAACTGGCGCTGACCACCTTCTTTCCGCGCTGGTATGAGGAAGACCTCTCCCGCGCCGACCACTGGTATGAGCACGCGCTGCCGTCCAATGAGACGGCGCCGTTGTGGGAAGCCGCGAAGAAGCACGGCATCGGCTTTCACCTGGGCTATGCCGAGAAGACGCCGGATGGGCACCGCTACAACACGGCAGTCTATGTGCATCCCTCGGGCGAGACGGTGCTGAAGTATCGCAAGGTGCATTTGCCCGGGCACAGCGAATACGACCCGGTGCGCAAGGTGCAGCACCTGGAGAAGCGCTACTTCGAGCCGGGCGACCTGGGCTTTCCGGTGGTGCGGGCGCCGGTGGGCGAGAACAAGGTGAACCTCGGCATCCTCATCTGCAACGACCGGCGCTGGCCCGAGGCCTGGCGCGTGCTGGGGTTGCAGCAGGTGGAACTGGTGATGTGCGGCTACAACACGCCCAGCCTGAACGCGGAGAATCGCGGCTTCGAGGCGCATCACCTGCGGGTGGCGCATAGCCACCTGGCGATCCAGGCGGGGTGCTACCAGAACAGCTGCTTCGCTGCCGGCGTGGCCAAGGCGGGGACCGAGGATGGGCACGAGTTGTTCGGCCATTCCATCATCGTCAACCCGCAGGGCGAGATCATGGCCCAGGCGACCAGCTGGGATGACGAGCTGATCATCGCCGATTGCGACCTGGGCATGTGCGAGTTGGGGCGCAAGACGATCTTCGACTTCGCCCGGCATCGGCGGGTCGAGCACTACACCCGCATTGTCGAGCAGACCGGCAGCGTGGCGCCGCCGGAGTGGACGCCGAAGTAACCGGCGCGACTTGCGGCGGCGCAAGGCGTTGGGGTTCCGATGGGCGCAGCCTGAGCGCCCACGGAGGATAACGCCATGCGCTACGCCCTTGCCCTGCTGCTGCCCTTGCTGGCCGGCCCCGCCGCCTGGGCGCAGTCGCCCGCGCCTGGTGCCGCGATAGGCGCCGAGAACCGCCTGAACCGGGCGCTGGAGCAGGACCGGCAGCGCGACCGGGCGCGCGACATGCGCGGCGTCATCCCCGAAGGGCCCGCGAGCACGCGCGTGATGGAGGATGACCGCCGCTCCCTGGGGCCGAGTGTCGGCCGGCCGGAAGCGATGGGCCGGATGGAGCCGGGTGGGGAGCGCGGCGCGCTGACGGGCGGGATGAACCCGCAGCGGTAGCTCGCTGCCCGCGGCGCCCCGGGCTCAGGCCCAACGCCGCGAGATGTCGGCAAAGGGCGGCGGGTTCAGCCGCCGCCGGCGTCGCGGCCCATGCGGCCCAGGGCGGCGCCGATATGGCCGAGCATCGTCGGGTCCCGCACCGCGCGGGACAGCGCGGCTTCCATCAGCCGGGCGGATTCCTCGTAGGCCACCAGGGCGTGGTCGCGCGACGGCACGCTGCCACGGGGCTTGCCGGTATGGGCCAACAGGCCGAGGGCGGTGGGCAGGTGGGCGTTGTGCGGCAAGGTCAGGCTACCTTCTGGACATGGGCCGGCTGGCGATTGCCGGCCACCGCCAGCAACGCCGCAAGCCCCGCAGCCTGGCACGGTTCGATGACAGGAATACCAGCGGCATCCTCGGCGGCGGCGGCATGGCTGGCCAGGCCGGTGCAACCAAGCACGATGCTCTCGGCGCCCTCGGCGGCCAGTTGGCGCGCGGCTTCCATGATCCGGGCGCGCGGGGCATTCGGGTCGGTCAGGGTTTCCATTGGCAGGTTCAGCGGGATGAAGCCGGCCAGGCGGGCTTCCAGGCCCATCGCCTGCAACACGCGGCGCTGGCGTGGGCGGCTGGTTTCCATGAAGCCGATCATGCCGAAGCGCTCACCGCGGGTCAGCGCCGCCGCCACAGCGCAGCGCAGCATGCCCAGCACCGGCTTGCTGGTCGCCATGCGGACGGCTTCCAGACCCGGGTCGGAAACGCACCCGATGACATAGCAGGCGGCGGCCTCGCGCTCGACCATCTGCGCCAGCGGTTCGGCCACGCTGTACCAGTGCCGCCAGGTGGCAATGGCGGGCGGGCCGCCGGGCAGCGAGACGACCTCGAACGCGGCCAGGTGCGGCGCGTTGAAGGGGGCCATGGCAGCGGCCATGCCACGGGTACAGCTGACGGAGCTGTTGGGGTTGATGACCAGGATACGGTTGCTCATGGCACCCAGCCTTGCGCAGAAAGTGCGTTTGGCGCAAGTCCCGGGCTGCCGAGCAACCAATTTGCGCAATAGTTGGTCGCAGGCCTTGCAGCAATGCACCCGGACGCGCCATATTGCGTTGCACAATGAAGGCCCGCGCCGCAGCCGTTCTGGCGGCCTCCAGGCCTGAATGGAGTATTGTTTTCGTGCGCTGGGAACCGAACCGTGACGTCGCCTCGCTGCCTTGGGCCGCACCCTCCTATGGGGCGGGGTTGCGGCGTGGGCTGGCCAATCATTGCCCGTGCTGTGGGCAGGGCACCGTGTTCAAGCCGGGGCTGCGGAACTGGCTGAAGGTGGTGGACAAGTGCGAGCACTGCCGCGCGCCGCTGGGCGAGTTGCGGGCCGATGACGCGCCGCCCTACTTCACCATTCTGCTGACCGGCCACCTGCTGGTGCCGCTGATCTTCGTGGTCGAGCGTGCCTATGAGCCGGCGATGTGGATCCACATGGCGTTGTGGCTGCCGCTGTTCACCATTGCCTGCACGGTGCTGCTGCGGCCGATCAAGGGCGCGGTGGTGGGCTGGATGTGCGCGCTGGGGTTTGAGAGCGAAGCGGAGGCGCCAATGCCCGTGACAATACCGGCGCGGCCGACCGATGCGTAGCGCCGCCCTGGCCAAGGAGGCGCCGCCGGCCGAGACGGCGAGGCTGGTGCGGCTGGAGTTGCCGGACGCTGCGCCGCTGCAAAGCAGCTTTGCCGAGGCGGATCGGCGGCAGGCGGTGGCCGACCTGCTGGCGGGGAACGTGTTCGCGCCGGTGGGGCTGCCGGTGGGGCCGTATGGGCTGCACCTCGCGGTGCGGGATGGGCGGCTGCTGTTCGATATCCGCGACGCCGAGGATGCGCCGCTGCATGCGCTGGTGCTGGCACTGGGGCCGTTCCGCGGGCTGATCAAGGATTACCACATGGTGGTGGCGAGCCATGAGCAGGTAGTGACCGAGGGCGGCCACGAGGCGCGCATCCAGGCGATCGACATGGGCAGGCGCGGCCTGCACAACGAGGGCGCGGAGCTGCTGGTGGCACGGCTTGAGGGCCGCGTGGAACTGGACTTCGAGACGGCGCGGCGGCTGTTTACCCTGGTGTGCGCGCTGCATCAGCGGATTTAGAGTCTGATCGTCTCCGGTGGAATCGCCGGCGGCGCGCCGCCGTTGCGAGAGCGATTGGCCGCTCCGGCCTTGGCGCATTTGCGGATCTGGCTTCAACCGTGGCTCACCAGGGTTCGCTGATCTTGCGCGCGCGCAGGCGCTGGATCGCGTTCTCGTAGCCCGGACGGGCGGCCTTGCGCAGCCATTGCCCGGCCTCCCCCTCGTCCTTCGCCACGCCGCGGCCGTTCAGCCACGGGGTCGGCGACGGTGCCGGCCTCTCCGTTGCGGGTCAGCACCGCCAGGTTCTGCTGGCCGAGCGCACTGCCGCGCTGCGCCGCCATGCGGTACCAGCGGGCCGCTTCCTCCGGGTTGCGCTCTACCCCCTCCCCCATGCTGTACATGCGGCCGAGATTGACCTGGGCGTCGGGCATCCCCTGGGTAGCGGCCAGGCGGTAGAGCCGGGCGGCCGCGGCCTCGTCCTTCGGCTGGCCGGCGGCGCCTTGGTTCAGGATGGCGCCGAGCCGGACCGCGAACTGGCCATGGCCCTGGGCGACGGCAAGGCGGAGCAGGCGCACCGCCTCGGCCTCGTCCTTCGCCACCCCGTTGCCGACCAGCAGGCGTTGCGCCATGTCGTGTTGCTCCCGGTCCCGGTCGCGCGCCACGGCGCGGCGCAGCAGGGCCATCGGCTCCTCCGGGACGCGCAGGCTTTCCGGGATGTTGGCCTGCTGCCGGGTGAGGAAGGCTTAGGCGCGGAGGTCGCTCTGGTCGGCGGCCAGACGCAGCCAGCGCAGGCCTTCCTCCGTGCTGGTGCGCAGCGCAAGCGGGCGGGCGGGCCAGGTCGGCGGTGAAGAGGTTGCCGCCGTAGTCGGTCTGCGCCGGGGCGTAGCCGAGTTCCGCGGCCTGGCGGAAGCTGGCGAGGACGTCCGGTTGGCGGTTCAGGCGGTTCAGCGCCAGGCCGAGCTGGTAGTGGAAGCGCGGCTCCATGGGGTTGGCGGCGATGGCGGCGCGGCAGGCCGGCTCGGCCTCGGCGGCGTTGATGCGCGCGGGGATGACGCCCGGAGGGATGAAGGGCTTCTGGCCGGTCCAGGCGCGTGGCGGCTGGGCCAGTTCGTCGCAGCGGGTGAGGCCGACCTCGGCAGGCTGGACGCAGGCGGCGAGCAGCAGGGGCAGCGCGAGCAGGGGCGGGGTGCGCATCGGGGGCTCCGGCGGGCGATTGGAATTAAATGTTCCAATGTAGCAATAATATGGCGAAAAGCCAGGCCGCCGCGCTTCGTCGGCGGGGGGCGACGTGCTACAGCGCGCCGCGGCAACAGCGAGACGCCTCCCATGAAGATCGACGGCACCCCTTTCCGCAGCGTCTGGGTCGAGCCCTCCGATGGCTGGTCCGTGCGCATCCTCGACCAGACGCGGCTGCCCTGGGAGGTTGAGATTCTGCGGCTGACCGATGAGGCCGGCGTCGCGCACGCGATCAAGTCCATGCAGACGCGCGGCGCGCCATTGATCGGGGCCGTCGCGGCCTATGGCGTGGCGCTGGCGTTGCGGGCGGATGCCTCCACCGCCGCGCTGGAAGCGACCGTGGCGCGGCTGAACGCGACGCGGCCGACCGCGATCAACCTGCGCTGGGCCTTGGACCGGATGCTGGCCAAGCTGCACAACCTGCCGGCTGGCGACCGCGTGGCCGCCGCCTATGCCGAGGCGCTGGCGATTGCCGATGACGACGCCGAGACCTGCCGGATGATCGGCCAGAACGGGCTTCCCTTGTTGCAGGAGATCGCGGCCCGCAAGCCGGGCGAGACGGTGAACGTGCTGACCCATTGCAACGCCGGATGGCTGGCGACCGTGGACTACGGCACCGCGCTTTCGCCGATCTACCAGGCACATGACGCGGGGCTGCCGGTGCATGTCTGGGTGGACGAGACCCGGCCGCGCAACCAGGGCGCGGCGCTGACGGCGTTCGAGCTCGGCAAGCATGGCGTGCCGCATACGGTGGTGGCGGACAATGCCGGCGGCCACCTGATGCAGCATGGCCAGGTGGATATCTGCATCGTCGGCACCGACCGCGTGACCCGCACCGGCGACGTGGCCAACAAGATCGGCACCTATCTGAAGGCGCTGGCGGCGAAGGATAACGGCGTGCCGTTCTGGGTGGCGCTGCCGCATTCCACGCTGGACATGCGGGTGCGGGATGGCGTGCAGGAAATCCCGATCGAGGAGCGGTCGCCGGCCGAGGTGACCGACCTGACCGGGCGCACCGCGGATGGCCGGCTGGAGACCATCCGCGTTGTCAGCCCCGGCAGCGCAGCGGCGAACCCGGCGTTTGACGTGACCCCGGCCAGGCTGGTGTCCGGGTTGATCACCGAGCGCGGGCGGTGCGATGCCAGCGAGGCCGGGCTGGCGGGGTTGTATCCGGAGAAGGTTTAGCCCAGCGCGCGCAATCGGCCGCCGCAGCGCCACCTCTGGGGTAGAGAATCACCGGTATGTCATTCACTTCAAAGGGAAGTCTGCTGTCGTCATCGGGTTGACGCATGATCAGGCGGGAGCGCCTGCGCCCGGCATGCCGTTAGTCGCCCCGACGAAACGGAGTGAGATGGCATGCGGCAACGGCACTTCGGGAAGATGGGCGCGGCACTGGCCACCGGGCTGGTCCTGGTCGGCCCGCGAGACGGAAACCCGCGAGGCCCGGCAGCAGGCCGAAGCCGCGCGGGCGGAGCCGGCGGAAGCCTGGCGCAGCGTCGCGGCGGCCCCGGATGCCGCCATCGCGGCGGTGGCGCAGGCCCGCCCGGCACCCCCAGCGGCCGGGGGGCGGCTGACCTTTCCAGGCTATCGGCCGACCTTCACCTCGGCGGATGGGCGCTTCATCGCCTCCCTGGGGGCGCAGTTCCAGTATGACGTCGGCGGCTATCTGCGCGGCGCGCCGGGCCGGCCGAACAATCGCGGCGTGCCGAAGCTGGATGGCTTCGGGCAGAACCTGCGGCGCGGGCGGCTGCCGTGCAGCTTCAAGTACGACAACTTCACGTTGAACCTGACGCCGGATTTCGGCGGGTCACCGGACGGCACGCCAAGCCTGTACGAGGCCAACCTGAACTGGAATCCGGCCAGGTTGCGGCCGCTGACGGTGACCGCGGGCTACTTCAAGCCCTGGGTCACCCTGCAGGATTCCATGAGCTCGAACGATTTCCTGTTCCTGGAGCGGCCGAGCATCGTGGAGATCGCGCGCAGCATTGCCGCCGGCGATGCGCACTCCTCGGTGGGGGCGCGCTGGGCGGAGAACCGCTGGTTCGCTTCTGCCTACCTGACCGGGGCGGCCTATGGCAGCAACCTGACCACGCAGGGCACGCCGGACCAGACCGGCGGCGTGGCGCGCCTGGCCGGGCGGCCGGTGGCGACGGCCGTTTTCGATATGCATCTGTCGCTTTCCGGGTCCTGGGCTTTCGATATCCGGCAGCCGCCGACGGGCCAGACCCTGCAACTGCGGGACCGGGCTGACTTGCGGATCGACCAGAGCCGGCTGATCGACACCGGGGCGCTAAATGCCGACAAGGCCTGGACCGCCGGGCCGGAGCTTGGCGTGCGCTGGCGCAACTTCCTGCTGCAGGGCGAATACATCCGGATCGGCGTGGACCAGGCCCGCGCAGGGGCGGCGCCGCGACCGGACCTGCATTTCTCCGGCGGCTATGTGGAAGCCAGTTGGGTGATGACCGGCGAGACGCGCCCCTATGGCAGCAGCGGTGCCGCCTTCGGCCGGCCCAACCCGCGCCGGCAGTTCAGCCTGGACGGCGATGGCTGGGGCGCCTGGAAAGCGTTGGCGGCGAACAAGCTGAACGCCGCGGGTACGACGCAGGTCGGCCAGCGCTTCCACACCGTGGCGCTGCGGACGCAACTGGCGTTCTGACCGCCGTCGCCGCGTTCAGCTGAACCGCACCAGCCGCTTCGCCTCGCCGCGATGGTCCAGCAGGCAGAGGCCGAACATCAGCACCAGGCCAGCCAGGCCGGCGGCACAGCCGGCGAACAGCGGCCGCAGGCGGGCGGGGGCGAAGCTGTCGCCAAGCAGCATGGCACCGAGGGCGGTAAAGACCATCAGGGCCAGGGCGATCAGCGCGCAGGCAGTGCGTTGCATGGGGGTGCTCTCCGTTCCTCCTCCTTCAACACCCATGGCGCGGCAGCTTCGGGCCGCTGACGGGGCGATTTCGTGGCAGCGGCAGCGGCATTTCTGCCCGCTGTTTGGGCATTCGGCGGCTGGGATAGGCAGACATTCGGTGCTGCCCGGTTGCGCTCACCGCGAGAATCACTGAACCTCCGGCATCTGCTCGGGATAAGGGGACCCAACCCATGCGTCGCATCATGCTTGCCATCACGCTGGCCGCCGGCCTTGGGGCCTCCTTGGGGGCCACGGCCCAGGCGCAAACCGTCGTGGGCGCGGTGAACTCGACCCTGCCGCCCTGGCGTTGCGGCGTGGACGGCACCTTCCGCCCGCACGCCTTCCCGACCATGGATGGCAAGACCCAGGGCTTCCAGGTGGACCTGTATGACGAGATCGGCAAGCGCATGGGCCGCCGGATCGAGATCACCTCGGCCAGCTTTTCCGGCCTGATCCCGGCGCTGAACGCCGGCCGCTATGACTTCCTGTGCGCGCCGACCACGGTGACGCCGGAGCGTGCCGCCAGCTTGCTGTTCACCGAAGGCGCGCTGTACACCGAGTTACAGTTCGGCATCCGCCGCGGCACGCCGCCGATCCGCTCCGAGGAAGACCTGCGCGGCAAGACCATCAGCGTGAACAAGGGCACGCCGTATGAGACCTGGGTGAACAACAACCGCGAGCGGCTGAACCTGACCCTGCTCGCCTTCGACACCCAGCCGGATGCGGTGCAGGCGGTGCTGCAGGGCCGTGCCTATGCAAACCTGAGCGGTAATACGGTGGTGAAGGACAGTGCGGCAAATGTTCCGAACTACATTGCGGACTTCGCGCTGCCGGGCACGCGTTTCCATTGGGCTACGCCTTTCCGCCAGGGCGAGACCGCCGCGCGCGATGCCATGGAGCGGGTGCTGGAATGCATGAAGCAGGACGGCACGGTGGCCCGCCTGTCGGAGAAGTGGTTCGGTTCGGCGCCGAAGCCGGGCGATGGCGAAATCACGATCTTCCCGGGCTTCGGCGTGCCGGGCATGCCGGGCCATGACGCCACGCCGCACGCGGTTACCTGCAGCTGATGGCGATTGTCGAAGCCACCGGCATCCACAAGCATTTCGGCGCCCTTCATGTCTTGAAGGGCGTTGATCTTGTGGTGGAGGAAAAGCAGCTGGTGTTCGTGATCGGGCCGTCCGGCTCGGGCAAATCCACGCTGCTGCGCTGCCTGAACCGGCTGGAGGAACCCTCCGGCGGGGCGATCGTGGTCGATGGCGTGGACATGCTGTCGCCGCGCACTGACATCAACAAGGCGCGGCAGCGCATCGGCATGGTGTTCCAGAGCTTCAACCTGTACCCGCACATGACGGCGCTGGGGAATGTGACCCTGGCGCTCCGCAAGGTGCTGGGGCTGGGCCGGGCCGAGGCCGAGAAGCGCGGCCAGGCGGCGCTGGACCGGGTGCATCTGGCTGACCGCGCCGGGCACTTCCCGGGGCAGCTTTCCGGCGGGCAGCAGCAGCGCGTGGCGATTGCCCGCGCGATTGCGCTGGAGCCGCGAGTGATGCTGTTCGACGAGCCGACCTCCGCGCTGGACCCCGAGCTGGTGGGCGGCGTGCTGGAAGCGATGCGCGAGTTGCGGCAGGACGGCATGACCATGGTGGTGGTGAGCCACGAGATGGCCTTCGCCCGCGCCGCGGCGGACCGCGTGGTGTTCATGGCGGATGGCGCGGTGGTGGAGAGCGGGACGCCCGACGAGGTGTTCGGTAACCCGCAGCATGAGCGGACCAAGGCCTTCATCGGGCAGATCGGGCGGCACTGAAGCGGGATGACCAACTGGGAACGCTTCGTTGACAGTTTCTTCAACGCCCGCGTGGCGGTGGAGTATTTCCCGAAGATCGTCGAGGGCTTCTGGCTCACCATCGTGCTGGCGGCCTGCATCATCGTCACCGGCCTGGCGGCGGGGCTGCTGCTGGCGGTAGTCCGGGCCTTCGCCATTCGGCCGCTGAACCTGCTGATCATCTTCGTGGTGGACCTGTTCCGCGCGTTGCCGCCGCTGGTCATCATCGCGCTGCTGTATTTCGGGCTGCCGGCGGCCGGGCTTTCCATGGACGGGTTCGTCTGTGCCTGGATCGCGCTGGCGGCGGTGCTGATGGCGTTCAGCGAGGAAATTTTCTGGGCCGGCATCACCGCGGTGCCGAAGGGCCAGTGGGAGGCGGCGCGCTCCACCGGCCTCGGCTTCCTGCAGACGCTCGGCTACGTGGTGCTGCCGCAGGCGCTGCGGATGACCATTCCGCCGCTGACCAACCGGACCATCGCCATCACCAAGGGCACCGCGCTTGCCAGCGTGGTGGCGGTGCCGGATATTCTGGGCGCGGCGAATGCGGGGGTGAGCTTCAGCTTCAACCCGACGCCGCTGACCATGGGCGCGGCGGCCTACCTGGTGCTGTTTTTGCCCGTCGTCATTTTCGGCCGCTGGGTCGAGACCCGGTTCGCGTGGAAGCGCTAGCCATGCGGTCGTGGAGCGGCGCCGCCGGAGGCGCGGAGCGGAGCGTGAATCGCAAGGCCAAAGTACAATGACCTGGGACGACTTCGTTCTCGCCTTCTTTTCCTGGCAGATCGTCAGCGAAGCCTGGCCGATTTTGTGGGACGGCCTGCAGCGCACCATCCTGATGTCGATCATGGTGGTGCCGCTGGGCTTCATCGGCGGCACCATCCTGGCGCTGCTGTCCACCGTGCATAATCCGTGGATCCGCTGGCCGGCGGCGGTTTGGACCGACGTGTTCCGCGCTCTGCCCCCGCTGGTGCTGCTGATCTTCCTCTATGCCGGGGTGCCGTTCACCGGGCTGGAGATCAGCGCCTGGGGCGCGGTCGCCATCGGGTTCTTCCTCAACACCGGTAGCTACTATGGTGAAATCCTGCGCGCGGGCATCGAGAGCGTGCCGCGCGGCCAGCAGGAGGCGGCGCGCTCCACCGGGCTGACGCGGTGGCAGACGATGCAGTACATCGTGCTGCCGCAGGCGTTCCGGAACGTGCTGCCGGACCTCATCTCCAACACGCTGGAGGTGGTGAAGCTGACTTCCATCGCGTCGGTGGTGGCGCTGCCGGAGTTGCTGTTCCAGGCGCGGCAGGCGCAGAGCGTAACCTACAACGCCACGCCGATCGTGGCCGCCGCGGTGATCTACTTCATCCTGCTGTGGCCGATGGTGCGGGTGTTGAGCCGACTGGAGAACAAGGCGCTGGCGTCACGCCGATAGGCGCGCAGGAAGTAGGCCAGCGGTAGCGCCGCGGCGCGCATGGTGGCAGAACCCGGGCCAATACCGCCGGAGGATGCCGCCATGACCACCCGCCGTTCCCTGCTGGGCGCCTCGCTCGCCCCCCTCGCCACCGCCCTGCCCTGCCCTGCCTTCGCGCAGCAGCGCGCCATCACCATCGTGGTGCCCTTCGCGCCCGGCGGCTCCACCGACATCCTCTCCCGCCTGATGGCGGAGCGGATGACGGCGGTGCTGGGCAGCCCGGTGCAGGTGGAGAACCGCGCGGGCGGCAATACCATCGTCGGTGGCGAATACGTCGCGCGGGCGCAGCCGGATGGCCAAACCATCCTGATGTCATCCGGCACGACGCTCAGCATCAACCCGCTGGTGGTGCCCAACCTGCCCTACAAGGTCAGCGACTTCGCGCCGATCAGCCTGGCCACGACCTATCCCTTCGCGGTCATCGCGCAGAATCGCGGACCGGCCGATGTGGCGGCGTGGATTGCCGAAGCCAAGCGCCGGCCGGGGGCGATGACCTACGGCACCAACGGGCCGACCACGCTGACCAACGTGGCCATGCTGATGGTGCTGGAAAAGCTCGGCATCACCATGCAGGACGTGACCTATCGCGGCGACGCGGCGGCGCTGAACGACTTCGTCGCCGGCAACCTGGACATGCTGGTGGTGGCCGGCGGCACGGCACTGCCGGTGCGGGACAATCGGCAGGGCCAGCTGCTGATCTGGACCAGCAAGCAGCGCATGCCCTCCACGCCCGAGGTGCCCTGCACCGGCGAGTATTCCGCGGGGCTGGAGGCGCTGAGCTGGTTCGGCCTGCTGGCGCCGGCGCGCACGCCGGATGCCGCGGTGCGCCGGCTGCATGGCGCGGCGGTGGAAGCGCTGCAGGACCCGCGCATCCGTGAGCGGCTGACCAAGGACGCGCAGTTCATCATCGGCAATACGCCGGAGGAGTTCGCCCAGTTCCTGCGCGACCAGGACGCGCAGTGGCGGCCGATTTTGGCCAAGATGAACGTGCAGAACAACTGATACCAAGCGCACGAAGGTTTCACCTTCGCGCTCCCTCAGTCGCGTCATGCTTTGGCACGCCGCTGGCGTGACGCGGGCAGCCTCCGCGGCACTTGGCGTCGTGCGCAGGCACGCTGACGCGTGACGCGGCATTAGCCGCGGCCGCCATTCGGCGGCTCGGCCCGCAAGCGGCGGGCCGCAGGTCGGAACTTCGTGTGCCTGGTATGACGAGCCCGGGCTTGGGGAAACCTTCGCCCCGGCCGGCACCGGCGGTGTAGGGTTGCCGCGCAGAACGCGGTGCCAGCAAGGCGCCCGGAACGGGAGAACGCCATGACCAGCCGTCGCCAGCTGCTTGCCGGGGCCGCCGCCTTCACCCTTGCCGCGCCGCGCCTGGCCCGGGCGGCCTGGCCGGCGGACCGGCCGATCGAGGTGATCGTGCCCTATCCGCCCGGCGGCGGGGTGGACGCCATGGCGCGCCTGGTGACCCAGGCCGTGGCGCAGCACCTGGAAGGGGCGCGCTTCGTCATCACCAACAAGGCCGGCGCCGGTGGGCAGCTGGGGTTCGAGGCCGGGCAGCTGGCGGCGCCGGATGGCTACACCCTGGTGGCAACCAGCGTGCCGGCACTGGTGACCTACCCGATCGAGCGCGCGACGCGGTATCGGGTGGAGAACTTCACCTATATCGCCAATGTGGTGGACGACCCGGGCGGGCTGTTCGTGGCCGCTGGCTCCCCCTGGAAGACGCTGGAGGATGTGCTGCGCGCGGCGCGGGACAAGCCGGGCGAGGTGACCTATGGCACCACCGGTATCGGCTCCGACGACCACCTGCTGGTGATCGCGGTGGAGGAAAAGGCCCGGCTGCGACCGATGAACCACGCGCCGTTCAACGGCAGCGCGCCGCTGCAGACGGCGTTGCTGGGCGGGCACCTGCAGCTCGGCGCCTTCAACATGAGCGAGGGGCTGGCACAGTTGCGCGCCGGCAGCATCCGCTGCCTGGGCCAGGCCGGCGCCACGCGTTGGGCGCAGACGCCGGATGTGCCGACGATGAGGGAACAGGGGCTGGACGTGATCAGCGGCGCCACGCGCGGCATTGCGGCGCCGGGCGGGCTGCCGGCCGAGGTGACGGCGCGGCTGGAACGCGCCTTCGCCGCGGCCATGGCGGACCCGGCCTTCGTGCGGGAAGCGGAGCGCGTCGGCCTGCCATTGGCGCCGGAGATCGGCGCGGCGTATCGGCGGACGGTGCTGGCGACCGAGGCCGACCTGCGCGGCTTGTGGGCGCGCCGGCCGTGGCAGGAGAAGTAGCGGCGGCACGACGCCGCCGCTGGCGCGCTACCTCACTACATACACGTCATAGGTCGGCCCCGCCGGCGGGCGCTGGCCGACGCCGACGGCGACCACCTTGTTCAGCCAGGCCAGCTCGGCGTCGCCGGTTTCGAACTTCACGGCGATGCGGAAGTAGTAGCTGGCGGGGTCAACTGCCTCGCCACGGCCGAGCGCGGCGATGACCTCGGCCGGCCCGTGGCGCACGCCGCTGTAGTTCATGAAGAAGTGCTGGCCCTTGTCGGTCCGCATCACCAGGCGAACATCCATGCGGCTGGTGCCGTCGGCTTCCGTGCGCAGCCAGTCGGCCGTGGTGCCGGGGACGAGTTCGCCCTTCAGCGACGGCCCTTCGAAGGTGCCGCCGGTCACCGGCACCACGCGCAGGTCCGGCGTGGTCATCTGCGGCGCGCCGGCGTGCAGCACCATGCGGAACAGGAATTCGGTATTCAGCGGCAACGGGGTCATGGACGGTTCCTCCTGGGGCCTGGTCGGCTTGGGCGAGAGCGCCGCACGCCAGCCCCTTGATGGCAAGGATGGAGCAGGATCGGTTCAGCCGGAAGCGGCCAGCGAGTTGCGCGACCGACTCACATCAGCGTTGGCGCCAGGGCAGCCCGGCGGCCTGCCATCCCGCCACCTGGCCGCGATGGCCCTCGGCGTCGGGCGGGCCTTCAAAGCCATCGGCCACGTTGAAGGCATGCGGGAAGCCCGCGGCCTGGGCGGCGGCGCCGGCGGCCAGGCTGCGGACTCCACTGCGGCAGATGTAGAACACCTTGTGGTCGGGCTTGACGCCGGCCTGCTTCAGGTGGTCGGCGAAGGCGCCGTTGACCTGCATGCTGGGATAGACCTGCCAGGGGATCAGCAGCGGCTGCTTGCCGACGGCCGAGAGGTCGGCCAGGCCGACGAAGTTCCATTCGGCATCCGTGCGCACATCCACCAGTACCGCCAGCGGGTCGGCCTGCAGGGCCTGCCAGGTCGCTTCGGGGCTGATGTCGGGCACATGCGTCATGGGGTTGGTTCTCCTCCTCGAGCGGCGGAGAATGGGGGCGACCGGCGGCGGCGACAATGGCTGCAGGGCGAGTCGAGACGAAAGGTGACGATGATGCGGCTGGGCATGCTGACCCCCTCCTCCAACACGGTGCTGGAACCGATGACCGCGGAGATGCTGGCGGGCACCGACCACACGGCGCATTTCGGACGCTTCCGGGTGCTGAGCATCGGGCTGGATGCGGGGGCGAATGCGCAGTTCACCGGCGCGCCGGTGGTGGCGGCGGCGGAGTTGCTGGCGGATGCCAAGGTGCAGTCGCTGTGCTGGAACGGCACCTCGGGGTCCTGGCTGGGGCTGGAGGCGGACCGTGCCCTGGCGGCGGCCTGCACCGCGGCCACCGGCATTCCTGCGACCACCTGCACCCTGGCGTTGATGGAATCCCTGGCCCTGCTGGGGGCGCGGCGGGTGGCGCTGGTGACGCCGTACCTGGGCAGCGTGCAGGCGGCGATCGTGGCGAACCTGGGCGCCGCCGGGCTGGACTGCGTGGCCGAGCGGCACCTGGAAGACCCCGGCAACTACAGCTTTGCCGAGCACAGCGAAGCCACGGTGGAGCGCCTGGTGCGGGAAGCCGCCGCGGCGCGGCCAGAGGCGATCATCATCCACTGCACCAATTTCCGCGGCACCCGGCTGGCGGCGCGGCTGGAGGCGGAGTTGGGCTGCGTGCTGCTGGACAGCATCGCGGTGTCGCTGTGGGGCGGCTTGCGGGCGGCAGGGGCAGCAACGACCGGCTTGTCTGCTTGGGGAAGGCTGTTTACTATTTAACCAAGCTTGTACCAAAAAGTATTATTAACCTCTTTTCTGTTGCGTTAAGAGTTACCGGGGCGTTAGCAATCACCGCATGCCCGCCACCGCAAACCCCGAAGCCCTGTTGACCGCCGCCGCCTGGGGCCTGGGCAACGGCACGCCGGTGGTGGTGACCTTCAGCTTCGCGCAGGATGGCGGCGGTGGTTTCGGCCAGCCGCTGGCGGCCGGGCGCTGGGCCAGTTTCTCGGCGGCGCAGCAGGCTGCGGCCCGGCTGGCGCTGGCGGATTGGGCGGCGGTCTGCGGCGCGCAGTTTGTCGAAGTGCCGGACGCACCGGCCGGCCTCGGAGTGGATCTGCGCTTCCGGCTGGAGAATTTCGGCAACTTCGCCGTGGCCGGGCAAGGCTATGCGCCGCCCTTCGGCAATATCGCGCTGAGCTTACCTCTGTTCAGCGGGGACAGCCTGGCGCCCAGCCCGTCGCGCGTCGGCTTCACCGTGCTGCTGCATGAGATCGGCCATGCGCTGGGGCTGAAGCACCCGTGGGAAGGCGACGTCACGCTCGACCCCGCGCTGTGGAATACCGATGTGACGTTGATGGCCTATGACTTCGGCCGTGCCGGGGTGGCCAATGCGCCGCGCGCGCTGGACGCGCTGGCGGTGCAGGAGATGTACGGCATGGCCGGCGCTTCGACCGTGGCCTGGCGGTATGATGCCGGCTGGCACGCGGTATTCGGCCAGGGCAGCGCGGCGGATGAGGTGCTGGCGGCACCGGCCTATGGGGCCGTGCTGGCCGGCGGTGGCGGCGATGACACGCTGGTCGGCGGTGCCGGGGTGGATATCGCGCTGTTCGGCGTGGCGCGGGCCGACGCGGTGGTGGAACTGGGCGCCCAGACCGTGAGGACGGCGGCGGGCGTGGCGACCTTCCAGGGCGTCGAGGCGTTGGCGTTCACCGATGGGCACCTGGCGGTGGCTGCGGCGGACCCGGCAGCGGTGCTGGCACGGCTCTACGCGGTGGCGCTGGGGCGCACGCCGGATGTGCCGGGGCTGGTGGACTGGCTCGGACGGCTGGAGGCGGGGCTTTCGCTGCATGACGCGGCGGCGCAGTTCCTGCAAAGCCCGGAATACCTGGCGGCCCATGCCGGGCTGGACGATGCCGGCTTCGCCGCGCTGCTGGCGGCGCATGGCGGCGGCCAGGCGGTGGCGCTGGCACAGTTGGCGGCGGGGCAGGACCGCGGCGCGGTGCTGCTGGCGGCGGCGAACAGCGACCCGGTGCTGGCGGCGACCGACGGCCTGCTGGCCGAGGGGCTGTGGGTGCCGACCGGCGACGGCGCCGCCGTGGCGCGGCTGTATCAGGTGGTGCTGGGCCGCGCGCCGGATGCGCCGGGCTGGGCGCACTGGGTCACCGCGATGCAGGGCGGCGAAAGCCTGGCCGAGGTGGCGCGGGATTTCCTCGGCAGCGTGGAGTTCGCGGCGGGGCATCCGGGGGTTGCGGCGTTGGCGGCGCTGGATGTGGCGCTGGGGCATCTGGGCGGCGCGGTTGATGCGGCGGCCTGGGAGGCTCGGCTGGGTGCCGGCTCCGGGCTGGCCGAGGTGCTGGCCGCTCTGACGGAGGACGCGGCGGTGACGGCAGCGCTGCCTTGGGTATCGGCAGCGGGGATTGTCTTCGCCTGAACGGTTCGGGGCTTTCGCCGCAGGCACCGGAGGGGCAGGCTGCGCGCCGCCCGCAGGAGACCGCGCGATGACCCCGACCGAAACCTGGCGCAGCCGCGCCGGCACGCCCTTCACGCCTGAGAAGCAGCCGGCGCGCGGCAGCCGCGGCATGGTGGTGACCAACCATCCGCTGGCCAGCGCGGCGGGGGCCGAGATGCTGGCCGCCGGCGGCAATGCGGTGGATGCCGGCGTCGCTAGCCTGTTCGCGCTGACGGTGGTGGAGCCGATGATGGTCGGGCTGCTCGGCGGCGGCATGGCGCATCTGCGGCTGCCCAGCGGCGAACACCTGGTGCTGGACAACATGGCGCATGCGCCGCGGGCGGCGACGCCGGGGATGTATCGGCCGGTCAGCCAGGAGTGGCCGGCGGCGCTGGTGACGGAGGGACGCGAGAACGAGGTCGGCGCCAGGTCCATCGCCGCGCCGGGCAACCTGCTGGGCTGGACCCAGGCGCTGGCGCGCTTCGGCACGCTGCCGCTGGCCGATGTGATGGCGCCGGCGATACGGCTGGCGAAGCGCGGCTTTGCGGCGACGCCGTATCTGGTGGAGTGCGTGCGGGAAGCCGCGCGCGACATGGTGAAGGATGCGGCGATCAGCGCGCTCTATCTGCCGGGCGGCGAGCCGATCGCGGTGGGGCATCGGGTGGTTCAGGCCGAGTATGCGGCGGCGCTGGAGGTGATCGCCGCCGAGGGCGCCGGCGCGGTGCATGGCGGCGCGCTGGGCGCGGCGGTGGTGGCGCATGTGCGCAAGCTGGGCGGCGTGCTGGGGGAGGATGACCTGCGCGCGTTCCAGGTGCTGGACCGGCAGCCGGTGCGCGGGACCTATCGGGGCGTGGAGGTGGTGGGGCCGCCGCCGCCGTCCTCCGGCGGGGTGCATGTGGTGCAGATGCTGAACATCCTGGAGGGGTTCGACATCGCAGCACTTGGCTTCGGCACGTCGGCGACGCTGCACCTGGTGGCGGAGGCGCTGAAGATCGCGTTTGCCGACCGCGCGGCGGCGACGGCGGACCCGGCCTTCGTGGATGTGCCGGTGGGGCGGCTGCTGTCCAAGGACTACGCGGCGGAGCGGCGGGCGGCGATTGACCCGGCGCGGGCGCAGGACTGGAAGGCCGCGGTGGCGGCGGGCGAGAGCGCCAATACCACCCACGTGACCGTGGCCGACAATGAGGGCCGGGTGTGGTGCGCGACGCAGACCATCAACAGCCTGTTCGGCGCACGCATCCTGATCCCCGGGCTGGGGATGGTGCCGAACAACTACATGGCGCTGTTCGACCCGCGGCCGGGCAATGCGCTGTCGATTTTGCCGGGCAAGCGGCTGACGACCAGCATGTCGCCGTTGATTTTGCTGAAGGGCGGCAAGCCGTGGGCGGCGCTGGGGCTGCCGGGTGGGTTGCGGATCTTCGGCAGTGCCATGCAGGCGGTGCTGAACCTGGTGGACCATGGGATGAGCCTGCAGGAAGCGGTGGAAGCGCCGCGCGTGTGGACCCAGGGTCAGGCGCTGGAAGTGGAGGCCGCGGTGCCGGAAGCGGTGCGCGCGCAGCTGGCGGCGATGGGGCATGACGTGGTGGCGCTGCCGCATGTGGCCGGGGGGATGAACGCTGTGCGCTTCATGGACGATGGCGGGCTGGAGGGCGCGGCGTGCTGGCGGGCGGATGGGACCGCGATTGGGCTGGGCGGCGGGCTGGCGCGGGCGGGGGTGCGGTTCTGGCCGGATTTGCGGCGGGGGTAGTGAGGGTGATTTAGATCGCGGACGGTTGGCGTGAGGGGTTATTATGCTGGCATGAGCGACCTCCCTCCCCTCACTGAAACCGAACTGGTCGAGTTGGAACGCCAGGCGCTGGAAGCGGCGGTGG
>CANBNK010000094.1 GCA_947371015.1 Acetobacteraceae bacterium
AGCGGCGATCACCGCCTACATCGATGCCCGCAACGCCGATCCTAAGCCATTCCGTTGGACCAAGACCGCCAACGACATCCTCGCCTCTATCGAGCGGTTCTGCCACCGCACCATCGCTGTCCAGAAACAGTGTGGCTAAAAACTTCTCGGTCGAGACAGTAGCCCGGATTATTCACCAGGGTTGACGGGCATGGTGCAACCCATTGATCGGGCATAGAATTCGGTTACGACACCTGAACCCAGCCGATTTTGGAGCCCATGCCCGCCAAGCCTGACGCTACCCCCGCATTGCCCGGCCTGTCACCGGTCTGCGGCAAGCCCATCGTCGCCCGCTTCGATGGTGGGCAGCTCTCCTCAGATGGCGGCGTCCTGATGCTGCGCGAGATCGAGCAGCTGCTCGGCATTGCCGACCGCCTGGCTGCCTGCGTCACCGACCCACGCGATCCGCAGCGCATCACGCACAGCATCGCCGACATCATGCGCATCCGCATGCTCATGATCGCCGCCGGCTATGAGGACGGCAACGACGCCGCCAGCCTGCGGCACGACCCCGCCTTCAAGCTGGCGCCGGGCCATCTGCCGCAAGGTGCTGCGCTTTCCTCGCAGCCGACCATCTCGCGGCTTGAGAACCTGCCGCAGCCACGCGATCTGCTGCGCATGGGCCGCGCCATGGTGACGCAGTACCGCGCCAGCTTCCGCCAGGTGCCGCGGCGTATCACGCAGGATATCGATGACACCTTCGACGCCCTCCACGGCGGCCAGCAGATGCGGCTGTTCAACGCCTGCTACGATGAATACGGCTTCCAGCCGATCGTGGTGTTCGATGGCGAGGGCCGCCCCGTCGCCGCCATGCTGCGTCCCGCCCGCAGACCCACCGGGCGTGAGGTGCGCGGCTTTCTCCGCCGCCTGGTGCGCGAAATCCGCAGCCATTGGCCGCGCGTCGAGATCCTGCTCCGCGCCGACAGCCACTATTGCGCGCCGGAAGTGCTGGATTTCTGTTGCGCCCAGGGCCTGCAGTTCATTCTCGGCCTGGCCACCAGTAGCACGCTGCGCACCCACGTCGCGGCGCTGGAGCAAAGCACCGCGGCCCGTCATGCCAGCGGCGCCGCGGACAGCAAGCTGCGGCGCTACAAGGAGTTCTTGGACGGTGCCGCGAGTTGGAGCCGCGTCGAGCGCATCATCGCCCGCGTCGAGGCCAGCGCCTGCCCAGACAAAGCGATCCTGCGGCTCGTCCTCGAGCGGCTGCCGCGCCTGGTCATCTGAACCGCGGGGCAGCGTTGCCCCGACCGTGCCCACTCACCACAACCCCAGGCATCGCAATCCGCACCACGCCACCGGCGCCAAGCGTCGGCGCGCGACGGCACGCGCCGAAATCCATCACACCGCCCGTGGCAGCAACGAAAACACCGGGAGCGGGGCATGGTGAATTTTACGGGCTAAGTACTGACCTCTCTGTCCCAATCGAAATCGGTCAGCGACTGGCAATCCACCGCGCGATGCACGGTCTGGCCGGTGCTGGGACCGGTGAACTGGCCGTAGCGATGCACGCGGTAACTGATGCTCTGCAGCGTGCCATCGGCAGTGCGCTGCCAGGCCGGCTGCGCATCGACGGCAGCGGAAAACTGCAACGTGGCGTAGCCGCGGCCAACCTCCAGCCGGGCGCCCAGCACCCGGCTCAGCACGTCGCGCGCACCGCCGCGGCGGTGCCTGTCCGGCACCGGCGCCCGACCACAGTGCAGCCGGTCCATCCCGACCGCCCCAGGCGCCATGGCGAGTTCTTCCAGCATCGGCTCCAACGGCGGCATAAAGTTCCGCGCCCTGGCCCCGGTCGACCGGACCACCCCGACGGTGCGGGCGGTGCGATCGACGGCGGCCGGCGCTGCCAAGGCGCGCCCGGCGATGACCGGCACGAGGTTGCCCCCGTCCGGCTCGTGAGCCTCGGTCATGCTGGGTGTCCTGGTTAGGGGGCTGCGTAGCCCTGAAGGTTGGCGACGGCGGCGCTGACGCCCGCGCGGTGCAGAGCTTTGCTGGTAGTGCGCTGACCCATGTGCCCTATCGTGGCTCGCAACTGATCATGAGTGCGCTGCTGAGCGGTAACATCGATTGCTTTGTCGGCGATGTCTCCGTGCCGCTGGAACATATTCGTGCCGGCACCGCGCGCCGCATCGCGGTGATAACGCCGGCAAGCGTCCCGCTGCTGCCGGATGCGCTGGCCTTGGCTGAACTGGTGCCAGGCTTCGCCGCGACGCTCTGGTATGGCCTGCATGCGGCGAAGGCGACGTCATCCGCCGCGGTCCGGTACCCGATGCGGGAGCTTGCGCGCTGCTTGCGGGAGCGCGGCGCCGACCTGTCGCTGACCGGACCGCAGTCGCTGGCCGAACGCCTGCAGGCCGAAGTGCCGCAATGGCTGGCCGTGGTGACCGCCGGGGCGATCAAGGCCGAATTACACCGCCGGCGGCGCCGCGCTCAGCTCAACACCATGCCGGCGTAGTTCATCGCCGCCACAGCGTCGCAATGCGCGCGATAAGCCGGCGCTCCGCCCTGGTATTGCAGGATGCGGCGGACGTCGCGGCCTTCGACATTGGTGTTGATGCCGGTCAGCCAGGAATCCACCTTGCTGTAGAGCATGCCGTCCGCCAACTCCTCGACATGGTGGGACCATTCGGCTTCGGCCGCCTCGGTCGCCTCGAAACGGGTGATACCGCGCTGTTGCGCGGTGCGCAGCAGTTCGGTCACCCAGTCCACGTTCTGCTCGATGCAGCGCGGGATGTTGCAGCGGGTGGAGGCGTTGTGCGGCCCGACGATGGTGAGCATGTTGGGGAAGCCGGCGGATTGCAGGCCGAGGAAGGTCTTCGGACCATCAGCCCATTTCTGCTTCAGCGTCCGGCCATCGCTGCCGGTGAACTCGATCCGCTCGAAGGCGCCGACCACGGCATCGAAGCCGGTGGCATAGATGATGATGTCGAATTCGTGCTCGGCATCGCTGGTGCGGATGCCACGGGCGGTGACGCGTTCGATGGGTGTCTCGCGCGTGTCCACCAGGCGCACATGCGGCAGGTTGAACGCTTCATAGTACCGCGTTTCCTGCGGCACGCGGCGAGTACCGAAGCCATGGCAGTTCGGGATCAGTTTTTCCGCCACCGCCGGATCCCTCACCCGTTGCCGGATCTTGCGGGCGACGAAGTCGCTGAACAATGCATTCGCCTTCGGGTCGGTCAGCATGTCGCGGAAATTTGCCATCCAGATGCTGAAGCCAGGTTCGGCGTATAGCTTTTCCCAGAAAGCCTCGCGCTCCTCGGCGCTCATCTCGAAGGTGCCGCGCGGGTCGGTGTTGTGGATGTAGCAGCCCGGCGTGGTGCGGAGCCGGGCAAACATAGCGGGATAGTCGGCCTTGATGCGCGCCTGTTCCTCGGGAGTGATTGGCGCGTTGTGCAGCGGCGTGCACCAGTTGGGTGTGCGCTGGAACACGGTGAGCGCGGCGACTTCGGGCGCAATGGTCTGGATGACCTGCACGCCCGTGGCGCCGGTGCCGATGACGGCGACGCGCTTGCCGGAAAACTCCACCGGCTCATGCGGCCAGCGATAGGTGTGGAAGGACTGCCCCTGGAAGTCTTGCACGCCGGCGATGCGCGGCAGCGTCTCGGCGGAAAGCGGGCCGATCGCGGTGACCAGGAAGCGCGTGACGGCCTGCTCGCCGCTGTCCAGCGTCACCGTCCAGTGCCGCGCCGCTTCGTCGAAGCGGGCGGCCACGACACGGCTGTTGCAGCGGATATCGCGGCGCAGGTCGAAGCGGTCCGCCACGTGGTTCAGGTAGCGCAGCGTTTCCGGCTGGGCGGCGAAATGCTCGCTCCAGTTCCAGTCGTCCAGCAGTTCCTCCGAGAAGGAATAGGCATAGGTATAGCTCTCGGAATCGAAGCGCGCGCCGGGATAGCGGTTCCAGTACCAGGTGCCGCCGACGCCGCTGCCGGTCTCGAACACCCGCACTTTCATGCCGAGTTGGCGCAGTCGATAAAGCTGGTAGATGCCGGCAATGCCCGCGCCGATGATGATGACGTCGTACTGCTCCGGGTCCGCCGATTCCGCTGTTGTCGTATCCAGCATTCTGGTCTCCATCTCGCTTCTTGCTTCAGCCGAACCGCAATTCCCGGTAGCCGCCGGCGGCTACGGCCTCGACCTGCCGCCGATAGGCCACCGCGCCGCCGTAGTAGCCGAGCACCCGCAGCACGTCGCGGCCTTCGACGTTGCGGTTCACCCCGGTCTGCCATGAGCGGACCTGGCTGAACAGCAGGCCGGCAGCGGCCTGCTCGACATGGTCGGCCCACTCCTGCACTGCCTCCGGCCGGGTTTCCACGCGCGCCTGGTCGTGCCCACGCATGTGGCGCACCAGGCCGGTCAGCCAGTCGACGATTTCCTCGATGTTGCGGGGAATATTGCCGCGCGCGGTGTGCGGGCCCAGCACCATCAGCAGGTTGGGGAAGCCTTCCGCCAGCATGCCGAGGTAGGTGCGCGGCGTGTCGGCCCAGGCATCCTTCAGCCGCAAGCCCCCGGGGCCGCGGATGTCGATGCGGTCGTAGGGCCCGGTGACGCCATCGAAGCCGGTGGCGTAGATAAGCACGTCTAATTCATGTTCCTCCGCCGTGGTGCGGATGCCCCGCGGCGTGATGCATTCGATCGGCGTTTCGTTGATATCGACCAGCCGGACATTGGGCTGGTTGTAGACCTCGAAATAGCCGCTCTCCAACGGCAGCCGGCGGGTGCCGAAGCCGTGGTTCTTCGGGATGAGCTTCTCCGCGACAGTCGGGTCCTTCACCCGCTCGCGGATCTTCTTCGCCATGAAGGCGCTAGCCAGCGCATTGGCCTCGGCATCTACCAGCACATCCTGGAAATTGCCGACCCAGATGCCGAAGCCGGGCTCGGCATAGAGCTTTTCCCAGAACGCCTCACGCTCTGCAGCTGAGACTTCCAGCGCCTTGCGCGGGTCGGTCTGGTGGATGAAGCAGGTGCTGGTCTGGCGGCAGCGTTCGAAGATTTCCGGGTAGCTCGCCTTGATCCGAAGCTGCTCCTCCGCGGTGATGGGCCGATTGTGCAGCGGCGCCGCCCAGTTGGGCGTGCGCTGGAATACGGTGAGGTGGCCGACCTCGCGGGCGATGGTTTGTATGGTCTGGATCGCCGTCGCGCCGGTGCCGATGATGCCGACGCGCTTGTCCTTGAGGTCCACGCCTGCGCACGGCCAGCGCGCGGTGTGGTGCGCCGTGCCGGCGAAGCTTTCGCGCCCGGGAATGTTCGGCAGCGTATGGGCGGAAAGCGGGCCGAGGGCGGAAATCAGCAGCGGTGCGCAGAAGGCTTCACCGGATTCCAGCGTGACGGTCCACGCGTTGGTGCTGTCATCGAAATGCGCGGCGTTGACGCGGGCGTTGAAGCGGATGTCGCGCCGCAGGTCGAACCTTTCTGCCACATGGTTGAGGTAGCGCAGCGTGTCCGGCTGAGCCGCGAAGTGTTCTGGCCAATTCCATTCCTGCAGCAGCTCGGCCGAGAAGGAATAGCCGTAGGTCCAGCTTTCGGAGTCGAAGCGCGCACCGGGATAGCGGTTCCAGTACCAGGTGCCGCCGACATCGCCGCCGGCCTCCAACACCTGCACGCGCATGCCCAGCTCGCGCAGCCGCACCAGCTGGTACATGCCGGCGATGCCGGCACCGATAATGATCGCCTCCGGTCTCCCGCTGGCGTTGGTATCGGCCTGCTGTGCCGCGGCAACCATGGTTACTTCCTCAGGTGGCGATGTCATTCGACGCGCGTGTTGGTCCGCACCGCAATATCCTGCCACTTCAGCGCCTCGCGGCGGAAGTGGCTGTCGGCCGCCGGGATGGAGCCGCCCTTCGGTGCCGCGCCCAGCACCCGCAGCCTCTCCACCACCTCCGGCCTGGCGAGGGCGGCGTTGGCGGCTTCGTTCAGCTGTTGCAGCACGGCGGGTGGCGTTGCCGTCGGCGCTGCCATGGCGAACCAGACTCCGGCGGTGAAATCCGCTACGCCGCTCTCCATCACCGTCGGCAGGTCAGGCAGCGTCGGCGCCCGGATGGCACCGCCAATGGCCAGGGCGCGCACGCCGCCATCGGCGATGCGCTCGGCATAGACCGGCAGCGTATCCAGGGCGAATTGAACATCGCCGCCGAGCACCGCCTTCATCACGTCGCCGCTGCCGCGATAGGGCACGTGCTGCATAGCCATGCCGGTGCGCAGCTTCAGCAACTCGAAGGACAAGTGCCCGCTGCTGCCGATGCCGCCCGAGCCATAATTCGCCCGCTCCGGATGCATCTTCGCATAGGCCACCATCTCTGCCACCGAATGAACGGACAACTCACGGTTCACCACCAGCACATGCGGCATCTCCGCCATCAGCACCACGCCGGCCAGGTCGCGCTCGGGCTCGAAGGGCTGCGGCGGGTAGATGAACTGGTTGATGGAGTAGGGCCCGGGGTTGGAGACCAGCAGCGTGTAGCCATCCGGCGTGGCGCGGGCCACGGCCAGGGCAGCGACATTGCCGCCGGCACCGGCGCGGTTCTCCACCAGCACCTGCTGGCCCAGCCGCTCGCTCATCGCGGGTGCCATCAACCGGGCAATGAGGTCGGCGCCGCCGCCGGGTGCGAAAGAGACCACCAGCCGCACCGGACGCTGCGGGAAGGACTGCGCCCGTGCCACGTTTGGCACCGCCAGGGCGGCGGCCATCAGCGCACGCCGGCCGTGCAGGAACGCGGCCATCAGCGTGGCACGATCGGCAGGGTGGCGATGCTTTTCCAGCCCACCGGCGCGCCGGCCTGCGTGGCCGCCTCTGCCACCGGCAAGGCGCTGTCCCAGCCCGCGGCGAGGAAGCGCTGGCCATTCACCGCATCGGCGGCGGCCGAGACCAGCCATAGCAGCGGCGGCACCATGATGGCGGGTTGCAGCATGGCGGCGCGGTCGAAGCCGGCATCGTCCGGCACCAGCGTGGTGTTGGTGACGCCGCCGGGCACTAGCACATTGGCGGTGACGCCCGTGCCTGCCAGATCCTCCGCCATCACCCCGGTCAGCGCCTCGGCCGAAGCCTTGGTGGGACCATAGGGTACATAGCCGCCGCGCAGCATGGTGCCGAGGCTGGTGGTGACGTTGATGATGCGCCCCCACTTCGCCGCCAGCATGTCCGGCACCGCGGCGCTGGACAGGGTGTGGATGGCTTCAACATTCACCGCCGCGAAGCGCCGCCAATCCTCGGGCGAGACTTCCCAGAAGCGGATCGGCCGGCGCCAATTGTCGGGCCGGATGCTGCCCTGACCGACCCCGGCATTGTTCACCAGCACGCAGATGCCGCCCAGCCTTTCCCGCACGCTGGCCACCACTGCGGCGCAGGTTTCTGGGCGGGCGATGTCGCGCGCCAGGGTGAGCAGCGCGGCACCGGGACCGGCCAGTGCGGCCAGTTCCGCCAACGGCGCTTCGTCGCGGTCCACCGCCGCCACGTGGAAGCCATGTTGCAGCAGCCCCAGCACCATGGCTCGGCCGATGCCCCGACCACCACCGGTGACCAGCGCCACTTGCTGTTGCTTTGCCATGCCCAGCGTTTCCCTTGTTATTCTGGGGCATCCTGTGCACAGCCGTGCCATGGCTTCAAGCCGCAGGGGCGATCAGGCTTGCCGTGGCGGCCGCGAGTGGGACATGCCGCCGGCCGAACCGGGGGAGAGATCGACCTGGACGTCAGCATGGAGGCGCAATTCGTTCGGACAGCCTGCCCGCATGGCTGTCCCAGCGCCTTCGTGCAGGAGGTGGCGCTTCTGGCGCCCGACCGGATCGGCCGGGTGCGCGGCTCGGCGAGCTTTGCCTCCGCCGCCGGCACCTGCTGCGCGAAGTTGGCGCGTTACGCCGAGCCGGTGCACCACCCTTGCCGCCTGGCGCACGCGCGTGCAACTCGCCGGTGCTCATGATGTTATCTTGTGTGGTCAGCGCAGCCAGCCGCCGCGCGATCCCAGCCAGCCCCGCGGATGGAAGGCTTCTGCTTCTGGCGGCAGTGCCGGCCGTGGTGGGGGCGATGGCAGAGCGACATTCCGAGCGGTGGGAATCTCGCTCGCCAGCAACGGCGCATGCGCCACCTTGTCCGGCTGCCTGGACCAGAAGCGCTCGCCGGAGCGGTCGGCGCCGAGCAGCCAGAGCGCGGCGCGGGCCAGCACGGCGCAGTGAAGCGCCTCGTTCCTTTCGCGCAGCTTGGCCCGTTCCTGGCGGGCAGAGCCCCTCTTGGGCGGAGTCACGCACCACCAACTTCCGATCGGTGATCCTGTTGGCCGCGAACCTCGGCGCTGAGGCCGACACCACCGCGGCGATAGCCGGTCAGCCTGCTGGCGCCCGCCTAAGGGCTGTCAGAGATTCCGCGAGCCTGACTTGCCAAGCTGGCCTGGCGCGACAGGATCGAGGACGTGGCCGACCGCTTGTTCACGGCGTCCCGCCTGGAGGCTTCGCTGTGAGCGGCAAGGCCCCGCAGCCGATCCGACATGTCGAGGAAGCCCGGTTGCCCCGCCATCGCCGCCACCCTGCTCAGCAGGTCAGGATTGAATCAGCCTGCCGACCCGCGGGCCAGAGGTTTTTGGAGGTGTCCAGATGGGCCAGAGCCTCCGAGAGCCAACCGCCGCAAACGTCTCAAAGCTTTCGACGACGGACAGGATTGGTGAACCCGCCCTGCGGTCCCTTGCGGCGCGGGGGCGCGGGATTTCCAGGGCCCAGGCGTGAGTGCGAGCATAGTGCTGGCCTGGTGAGGCCGGCGGCAGCGCTGGCCCTGGTTGCCTGGTTTGCGGGGAGCCCGCTAGTGACGCGTCACATGTGCGCCTCGACCCGACCTTCCGCCCCGCCACCAGCCTGGCCGCAGCCTTTGGGCGATCACGATGATCCGCGCCCGTTGCCCGCATCGAAGCCTTTCGCCTGCTGGCAAAAGGGATGATCGAACACCCTTCGCGCCTCGCGCATCTGCGCAGCCACACGCGCGCGGCCCATGCCAGCATCGAGACCGTCCCTTGCCTGGCGAGGCTTATGGCGCCGGACCTGACGCGCGCGGCCTATACGCGCATCCTCGTCGGCATGCTGGCCTTTCATGCGGCGGTAGAGCCCATCATCGCCGAAGCGCTCGAACCCCTGCCCGAGGCGCGGATGCTTCTCGACGGGCATCAGCAGCGTGCGCTGCGAGATGACATTGCTTTCCTCGGGGCCGCTCCCGAAAGGCTGCGCCCGGATGTGCCCGCCTTGCCGAATCTGACCAGCGCGCTCGGAGCGCTGTACGTGGTGGAGGGCAGCAATCTGGGCGGGCGCGTCATCGCCCGCCGCGTGGCGGCCATCCTCAGTGTCGCGCCGGGCGAGGGCGGCAGTTTCTGCGGGTGACTCTCGGCGGAGATGGCCCGCGCGGGATGGACCCTGCGTGTCCAGATCCTGGAGGATCAGCGTGTGGAGAGCGAACTGGACGCGCTGGCAGAGGATGCCTGCCGCATCTTCGCCTGCCTGGAGCAATGGATGCGGCGTATCCCCGCCGACGCATGACACGCGCCCGCCCTCCCGTAGTTGTGAATGCATCTCCGCTCTGATATGATTCTTGGTTACGTCTATCTAGGGAGCCAACGATGTGTCCGAGGCCAGCGCAGTCCAAGTCAAGCTGATAAGCTGCGACGACGAGCCGATACATATTCCCGGCTCCATCCAGCCGCACGGCGTTCTGCTCGCGCTTCATCCGGTCTCGCATGTGGTGGAGCAGGTGGCCGGGGATACGCCGGGTCTGCTCGGCGCATCGCTGCAGGATGTGCTGGGCAAGCCCGCCGCGGCGCTGCTGGGGGCCGAGCCTCTGGAGATGCTTCTCGCCTCCATCTCTCGCCGCGAGCCGACGGACCGCTCGCTGCCGGTCTTCCATGCGCTGATCTCGCCAGCCGGCCTTCAGCTCAGCGCCCTCGCCTATGACAGCGAGGGCATCCCTGTCATCGAATTGGAGCCGAGTGGCGCCAAGGATGCCAGCCGCGTCGTCACCCTTCTGCAGGGCATGCAGCGGGAGCTCATAGGCACGCATGCGGTGCCCGAATTGTGCCAGCGCGTGGCGGGCATTGTCCGTGCGGCCACCGGCTTCGATCGGGTCATGGTGTACCGCTTCCTGCAGGATGGCAGCGGTGTCATTGAGGCGGAAGCCCACGAGGCTTCGATGGAGCCCTTCCTCGGGCTGCACTACCCGGCATCGGATATCCCTCGTCAGGCCAGGGCCATGTATCTCCGCCGCTGGCTGCGGCTGATCCCGGATGCGCGCTACACGCCCGCGCCGCTCGTTCCGGAACTAAACCCCAGCCGTGGCAAGCCGCTGGACATGGAGCAGAGCCTGCTGCGCAGCGTCTCACCGACCCATCTCGAATACCTCGCCAATATGGGCGTCGCTGCGACCATGGTGGTTTCGATCGTCGTGAATGGGCAGCTTTGGGGAATGATCGTCTGTCACCACAATGGCGTCCGGCATGTGACGCCGGATGTGCGGATGGCGTGCGAGCTCTTCGCCGAACTCGTCTCGTTCCGGCTGGTCAGCGATGCTTTCCAGCAGAGCATCGAAGACCGACGCGCCGCAGGCCTCGTCGTGGATCGCCTGATCCGCGGGCTGGTGCAGGAGCCCGACCTCGGCCGGGGGCTGACGACGCTGGACCCCAATTTGCTGGATCTGCTGCCCGCTCAGGGGGCCAGCCTGTGGTTTGCCGGGCGCGTCGACAGCATTGGCCAGGTGCCCACGTCGGCGCAGATCGCCGGAATTGTCGCCTGGCTGGAGACGCAGCAGGACCAGATCATCATCACCGACCGGCTGCCGGAGTTGCACCCGCCGGCGGCTGCATTCGCTGATGTCGCGAGCGGGCTGCTGGCGGTCTCGCTCTCGCCGGAGCGCGGCGCCCATGTCCTGTGGTACCTGCCTGAATTCGTTCACAATGTCTCCTGGGGTGGCGATCCGAGCAAGGCGGTCACAACCGGCCCCCACGGCACCCGGCTGACGCCGCGGGGCAGCTTCGCGCTCTGGAAGGAGCAAGTGTTCCATCGCTCCCGCCCCTGGCTGCCGACAGAGATCGAGGCCGCAACCGCCCTGCGGATGGTGCTGCTCGACGCGGTGTTGCGCCAGATGGCGAAGGCGGCGGCTGATCGGGACAAGGCGAGCCGGCAGCAGGATCTGCTGATGGGCGAGCTGGATCACCGCGTGAAGAACATGCTGGCGACGATCCAGGTCCTGGCGCGGCAGAGCCTGGCGGGCGAGACCACCCTGGCAGGCTTCCAGCAGAGCTTCCAGGGCCGTCTGCAGGCCATGAGCCGAGCCCATAACGTCCTGACCAGGAGCCGGTGGGAGAGTGTGGATCTGCGCAGCCTGATCGTGGAGGAGCTGGAACCCTATCAGGGGGGCGCTGGCCCCCAGGTCGTGCTACGCGCAGGCACCGAGGTCGCGCTGCGACCCAAGGCGGCGCTGGCGGTTTGCCTGGCCATCCACGAATTGGCGACCAATGCCGGGAAATATGGCGCCCTTTCGGTGACTGCTGGGCGGCTGGACATTCGCTGGGATGTGACGCCCGGCCCACAGAGCGAACTGAAGCTGACCTGGCGTGAATCAGGCGGCCCGCCGGTGAGCAAGCCGACGCGCACGGGCTTCGGCTTCAAGCTCATCACCACGAGCCTCGCCTATGAGATCGACGGCACGGTGGATATGAAGTTCCCGATCAAGGGGCTGACCTGCGACATCACGATTCCCTTCGACGCGCTGGTGCTACCGGATGGCGAGGCCGCCCTCCAGGTGCAGACCGCGATGGAGGGGCGCCGCGGCATCGAGGGCGCGCGGGTTCTCCTGGTGGAGGACAACGCCATGATCGCCGGGGAGGTGGCCGAAGCACTCGGCGCCATGGGCGCCCTGGTGGTCGGCCCTGTGGGGAGGCTGGCAGCGGCGATGCGTCTGGTCGAGGCCCAGCCGATTGACGTGGCGCTGCTGGATATTGACTTGAACGGCACCAAGGTCTGGCCTCTGGCCGAGGAATTGGCCAGCCGAGGCGTCCCCTTCTGCTTCGCCTCGGGATATGACGCGGCCCTGGTTGTCCCGCCCAAGCTGCGCGACCGGCAGATGCTCAACAAACCCTATTCGCTGGGCCCGCTGGAAGCGCTGCTGAGGCAGTTGCTGGGCCGTTGAGCCGGCGTGGCCGGCAACCCGCTGCGCTGGGCCTGCGTTGGCTCTGTGCCTGCTTCTCCAGAGCCCCGGGCGGGGTGTGGAACCGGTCGAACCGCGCCGCATAGCGTACCGGGCTCGGCCGCTCTGCCTCGAATGACTGGCAGACCGTCCGCTCGGGATGCGGATGGTCGCGGGCGCAGGCCTCGTCTGGGTCGAGCAGTCAGGCATTCATCTCCCCGAAGCGCTTCGCCCGCAGCCGTGGCGTCAGGAACCGCTGGCGCACCAGCCGGACCTGAATGTCCAACTGGTCCGTGTACCCGCCCGATGCCGGCACGCAGGCCACCGGCGCCACCAGGAAATGGCTGCACAACTGCACGACACGCAGGTTCCAGGCCCGCTTCCGTCAGGGCGGCAGCGTCCTGCATCAGCCGCCGGAACGCGACCGACCCGGCCCTCCAGCCCACGACTGGTCTTGCCGCTCAGCGCCTTGAGATACATGCTAAACGGCAAGCATGACGCGGCGTTCCGCGCGACACGGGCCGAGGAATAGTTCATGAGCTCCGAAGGAGACTCGCAGCCGTCAATCCTGATTATTGACGACGACAAGATGCTGGCCAGCGAATTGGCCGAGACCTTCGCCGACCACGCAATTTTGGCGCGGGTCAGCTACGACTGGCCCTCGACCATGACGTTGCTGGAAGATTGGGGCCCTGACCTGATCATTCTGGATCAGCGCCTGGGCGCCGTGGACACGTTGCTTCTGCTGCCGGAATTGCGTCGCTTGACCGCGGCCCCCGTTCTTTTCCTGACTGGAAACCGTAGCGAGGCGGACCGCGTCATAGGGCTGGAATTGGGCGCAGACGACTTTCTGCTCAAACCGATCGCCGCGAGAGAGATGGTCGCGCGCGTTCGGGCGCACCTCCGCCGCAGTCTACGCCCTCCGCCCAAATCGGTTGCCGCGTGGCGGATGGTGACGGCGGAACGCCGCGTCTGCAGGCCGGATGGCTCCACGGTGCCGCTGACATCGGCGGAGTTCGACCTGCTGGCCCATCTTGCTGCAGCACCGGGCAGCCCCATCGACCGCGAGACCCTGACCCGGCAGGTGCTGCACCGGCCCATCGGTATCGACGACCGCTCCCTGGATAAGCTGGTGCATCAGATCCGCCGCAAGATGGGCCGCAGTGGCGCTGGCGAAGTCATCGCCAGCGTGCGCAACCTTGGCTATGTTTTTAAAGGCTTCCCGGAGAGTTAGCGAGGGCGCGACGAATGGCGGTCTTCGCCAGGGCCAGATGCACCTTGGCGACGATGGCGCAGGTCGCGGCCGTGGCCTGGCCGGCGGTGAGGCCAGAGGGCTCCTCGGGAGCCGTCACCAACAGCAGTTCCCGCTCCGGGTTGCTCCGACTGCCGCCGAGCACGGTCGCAGCCAATTTGATCGCGTTGCCCTCCAGCAGCGCGGCGTCCATCACCAGGACGCCGATCTCTCGCCGCGCCAGCAGGTAGTCTTCCGCGATGGTCGCGTCTCTGACCATGTCAACGGCCAGACCGGTCTGACGCAGCGTGGCGGCCAGGCGCAACTCATGCGGTGCATTGCGCCCGATGATGAGTACCGACAGGTCGAGCCGGCAGTCATCCAAGGCCATCAATGACAAGTTGAGCGGAGACGGCAGTTTCGGACGGAATTGGCGGCCCCGATAGGCCAGCATGGACAGCGTAATGGTCATTGACTGAACTCCCGTTGAGCGAGGTTTGAACTGGCAGGCATTAGAGGCTCGCCACGCGAAGGGCGGTGGCTGGGGCCGAGGAGATGCCGGCCTCCTGCCACGCCATGCGGGTCAGCAGGGCCAGGGAGGCGGCGTAGTAGTCAGGCGCTTCGGAGACCGGGGCGTGCGGTGCAGCGCCCCGCCCCGCCGCAGCCGCCTGGCTGAGCGCTGCGACAGCCTGAATGCCGACATGGCCGGCGTAGGGCGCCAGTTGCCCGCTGGTGAGGTCGGCCCAGGCGGCAACGCCCTGGCCCCGCGGTTGACCCCAGAACGCGGCAGCGGCGATGACGGCCGTGGCCTGGTGCTCACCGGCCCAGACCAGGTAGAGCGGCACCCGCACCGCATCCCACGAGAACCGCGCAGGCCAGCCGACAGCCGGGGTGACGACGCCGTTGTTCGCGGCCACGTCAACCCAGTCCGCGCTCAGGCCCCAGCGCCCAAACCGCGCGGCGCCCTGCAACCAAAGGCCGTCCTGTTCCAGGCGGGCCCAGCGTGCGTCGGGAACAATCTTCGCCAACGCCCGAATGGCAGGGAACAGATAGTAGGAGGGATTGACGACCACTTTGCCTGGGCGGTCGAAGCCGCGGGGGCCGGGCAGCAGCAGCAACCGGCCGCCTGCATCCCTGGTGGACAGCGCCAATACCGCGCGGCCGATTGCCTCGGCCTGATGCTGCCAAGCCGCCACGCCCCAGCGGGAGGCACCGCGCGCCAGCGCCCAGGCGATGCCCAGGTCTCCATCTGTCGCGCTGTTCATGTCCTCCACGGCGACGGTCTGGCCAGGCTTCCAGCGCCAGGCGAACAACGCATCGTGGGGGCGGCTGGGCGCGCCCTGTCCATCGGGGAGCAGGTGATTGTGGCAGACAGCGCCGCGCTGGACCGAGACCGCTTCAAGGCTTCGGCCTTGAACACGGAGCACGGCGTTGTCGCGCAGATTTCGACACCATTCGATCTGTTCGGGACCAAATATGCATTCTCGATCGGCTTCGACAGCAAGCGGCAGGATCTGTCGAAGTTGGCTGAGCGGATGCTCCGGGCGACGGCGGCACTGAGGCCCATGTTGCGTCGGTTTCAGGACGAGGGAACCGCTGCGCTGTTCAAGCGGGCGGTGGATTGCAGCGTCGACGCCGTGCTGATTACCGAAGCCGAACCAATCGACGAGCCTGGGCCTCGCATTGTCTTCGTCAATCAGGCGATGGTTCAGGCCTCGGGTTATCCGGTCTCGGAGATGCTGGGCCGGACACCGAGAATGTTTGCCGGCGAAGGTACCTCCGAGGAGGGAAGGCGGAACATCAGCCAGGCACTGCGGAGCTGGCGACCCGTCAGGCAGGAGTTGTTGAACTACCGCAAGAGCGGTGAGCCCTTCTGGGTAGAACTGCATATAGCCCCGGTCACCGACTCAACGGGCTGGTTTACCAACTGGGTCTCGGTCCAGCGCGACGTCACTGCACGGCATGAAGGCGAGGCACGGCGGCGAGCTTCGGCGCAGCACCTGGCACGACTCATCTCGTCCATGCCGGCCACCCTGATGCGACATCGTAAGCGTGCCGATGGCAAATGGATCCGCACCTTCATCGCCGAAAGCGTCGAACGCCTCACTGGCTATACGGTCGAGGAGGCCTTCGGGTTCGGCTGGTGGGTTACGAATACCTCAGAGATGGATCTGCCGCTGCTTTATCGGAGGCTTAGCGATGCCCTGGCCGGTGGGCAGTCCAGCACCGAGTTCCTGTTCACTCGCAAGGACAAGCGCCGGATATGGATTCGCCTGATAATGCGCGGACATATCGACCCTGTGGGAGAGCCGGAGGTCATCGGTCTTTGGAGCGATGTGACGCATGAACGGGAAACGACGGCCAAGCTTGCGCAGACGACCAAACTCTCGCAACTCGGCGAAGTCGCCACCGGCATGGCGCACGAACTGAACCAGCCCTTGGCCGTGATGAGTCTGGCGGCGGAAAACGCGTTGCGTGCTTTGCCGAAGTTACCGGAGACCGAGGCGCGCCTAGCTGAAAAGCTCGACATCATCATGGAGATGACGCAGCGCGCCATCTTGATCGTCGACCATATGCGGATATTCGGGCGGACCGAGAATGGGTCGCGCGTGCTGTTTGAACTGCCCTTGCTGCTCAACAGCCTGACTCTGCTGGTGGCAAGCCGGCTGAGGCAGAGCGATGTGAGCTTAAAGGTGGATATGCCGGTCAACCTGCCGCCGATCTTTTCCCAGGCTGTGCCGCTGGAGCAGGTGCTGATGAACCTGGTCATCAACGCCTGTGATGCCTACGACGCCAATGGCGCGGCAGTCGATCGAGACCGTCGCCTGGTCATCATCTCGGCGGTTGAGCGAACCCAGGATGTGCTCATTGTAGTGCGTGATCATGCCGGTGGTGTTGCCCCGGACATACAGCGGAGGGTTTTCGAGCCGTTCTTCACGACCAAAGCCAGTGGCGACAGCCTGGGATTGGGTCTCTCGGTCAGCTACGGCATCATCACCGAACTTGGTGGCACCCTTACCGTCGGCAACTGGGGTGACGGCGCGGTGTTTTCGATAGGGTTGCCCAAGGGGCCAGGTGGCTAAGGCGCGGGACCGGCTCAACGCGGCAGGGTAACGCCGATCCGAACATTAAAGCTGGCTGCCGATGCAAAACTCACGCTGCCGCCATGAGCGGCAATTACCTTCTCCGCCAATTGCAATCCAAGCGGCGCGAACTGCTTCACGTCGGCGACGATGTCGCTACCGCTACCGCGCTGGTGCGCATCGATGCCACCATGCTCGCGGGCATCGATCAGCAGTTCCAAGGTTGGGTCGGTGCTTGCCACCGAGATCAGAACCGTACCTTCCCGGCTGATAAGCGTGATGGCAATGCTCACCAGAATGCTCAGGGCACGTTCAAGCGGGTCCTGGTCCGCAAGAATTGTCGCCTGGTTGACATTGGTTGAAATCAGCCTTGCGCCTTTCTCCTCAGCCTGGGCGCGACAACCTTCGCGCACTCGCTCCAGCATCGGCGCAAGCGGCATCACCTGCTTGGCGATATGCTGCATACCCTCCTTCAGCATGGTGAGGGTCAGCAGATCATCCATGGTGTCGAGCACTTGCTGCGCGCCGCGCCTGATCTCGCGGCTATAGGTGACAACCGTTTCTGACGGCGCGGTGATCTCAAGCAGGTCGGCGTAACCGAACACGGGGACAAGGGGCGTGCGTAGTTCGTGCATCAGGCCGCGCACCGCTTCAAGCCGCAGCAGGCCGGAAGCGTCAAGCGTCTGGCCTTGCTGGGCCAGGGCAGCGTTCGTCCCGGTCTCGGCGGAGGCGGCCACGGCGCGCCGGCCGATGGCCTTGGCCATGGCGCGATTGACCGAGTCGAACAACTCGCGCTGTTTGAACGGCTTGCGCACGAAGTCGAAAGCGCCGCTGCGCAGCGCATCGATCGCGTCGGAAAGCGTCGCGTGGCCGGTGATGAGGATGATTTCGAGGGCTTGGCTTTCCAGCCGACCGGCCAAGGCCCGCTTCGTCAGCGTCAGGCCATCCAGGCCGGGCATGCGAATGTCTGAAACCACCACCCCGATATCCTGATGCGAGCGGAGCAGTTCCAAGGCCACATCGCCTGCCGGGGCGGTATAGGCGGTGAAGCCCATGTCTTCCGCGGCCTCGGCAAGCTCGGAGAGCATGCTTGGCTCGTCATCGACCAGCAGCACGCCGAGATTGGTCCGTGCCGCTGCGGGCGTTGCAACCTTCACGGTCAGGGACAGTGCCTCTGCGTTATTCATCGGTCCAAACTGTCCAAAGCGCCGGGGAACCGGGCGAGTTGATTGTCATAATAGGCAAATATTTGCGGGTGATGCATCAACTTGCTGCATTGCGATGTTTGCTTGACGCTCAACCTTGGCGTGGGTGGACTTAATATTTTCTCAACCATCAGGCGCAAAGAGCTTGAGCGAGAGGATGAAGTGGGCGCCCCCGAATTGATGGTCGCTGCCGCCGCTGATCGCGCTCAAGGTGCCACCGCACGATCTTGCAATGCCGTAGCAGATGGACAGGCCAAGGCCGGTTCCCTGCCCATCCGGCTTCGTGGTGAAGAAGGGTTCGAACAGCCGCGGTAAGACCGCGTCCGGTATCCCCGCGCCATTGTCGCTGACCTCCAGCTGGATTTCATGCGCTACCTGGCGCCCGGCAATGCGCATGCGGCGCGGCCGGTCGGTGACGGTATTCAAGGCATCCCGGCCGTTCAACAGCAGGTTGATCAGCACTTGTTCCACCAGGCTCTGCTGGCCCTGTGCGGGCGGCAGGGAAGGGGCCATGTCCACCTCAAGCTGCACCTCGGCCTCCCGCAGCGCATGGCCAACCAGCAGTAGCGCGCCGTCGATCGTGGCCTGCAGGTCCACCGCTTCAAGATAGTTTGCCTTGCTGCTGGCGAAACTCAGCAAATGCCTGCCGACGACGGAGGCGCGTTGCGCCATCTGCTCGATGAGTTCGAGTTTCTCGATCGCCCGTGACGTCGCCGGCGGGTCTCGGCGCAACTGGCGCAAGCCGTTTTCCGCGCTGAGGGAAATGATGGCCAATGGCTGGTTGATCTCGTGGGCCAGGCCGGTAGCGACCTCACCCAGGGTTGCCAGCCTGGCAGCACCGATGGCCGCGGTTGCGGCGGCTTTCTGGGCTTCGATATCCGTCATCAGGACGACAAACTCGACCTCGCTGCCATCGCGCCCGATGACTGTCGTGGCCAGCCGGAACCAGCGCAACGCGCCATCGCCGCAGCGCAGGCGCAATTCGGCCGTGTAGTGCCCTTCCCGCAGGAGGGCTTGGTAAATCTTCTCGCGGTCGGCATCGGTCAGCGGTGGCTCGGCCCGGCGCAGGAAGCGCTCGCTGGGGTCAAAGCTTTCGGCGGGCAGGTGGAGGAGCCGTGCGCCGCCCTGGTTCAGCACGGTTGGTGTGTCGAAGGCGGCCGAGCGGGTGCGTTGCACCCATACTGCAGCGTCAACACCGTCGAATATGCGGGCAAGTTCATCCAACCTGGCGGCGGCCATCTTCGCTTCCGAGCGTCCGGCCGCGGCCCCTGCCGCCAGCTTGCGGCGTGCCAGCAGCATGTGTCTGCCAACGGCGCCGGCTATCAGCAACAAAGCCAGCGTCAATTCGGTAAGCCTGGCAAGTTGGCGGTACCGCTGGAAGCTGGCCATCGCGGTATTTGCCGGCACTGACATGCTGACGAAGGCCGGCCAGCCGGGCAGCGTGCGCAAAGCGAAAAATCGATCCTGATGATCGAGCGGGGTGACTAAGCGCCGAAGTAGACGGCCATCCGGGCCAGGCAAGTTGATGGCGGTGTAGTCGGGTGGGGCGGTGCCGGGTGCAAGGCCGGTGCGTGCCAGAAGGGTGCCGTCCTGGCGCCACAGGCCGATCAATTGCCCCTCCGGTCCTTCCACACTGTTCAGTTCGTCGGCCAGCTTGAGCGGGTCCAGCGAGATGACGGCCACGCCGAGGAAACGCCCTGCGGCATCGGTCAACCGGCGGCTCACCTGGATGGACCAGCGGCCATTGACGCGTGCGACCAGGGGGCGGCTGATGTAGATGCCGATATCGCCATGCAGATGGGCAGTGAAGTGTTCGCGGTCGCTCAGGTCGACCGATGCCTCGCCGGACGTAGAATTCCAGCGCGACTTGCCAGCGCTGTCGGTTATCCCGAATTGCGTTATGGCAAAGCGGCCGGTTTGGGCCTGCATCGCCAGCCTGCGCCTGATGCCGATGCCAGTGGCCAGCGGATTGCCCTCGGACTGCAGTCGCGCAAAATCCCCGAGAAGCTCGAAGGCATTCTCCAGGGCGAGCTGGTAGCCGTTCATCACCTCGGCCAGCGTCGCAGCGCGCAGGTCGACCTGATTCAGGATCTGAGCCTCGGCATCTCGATTGCCGCGCTGCAAGGCTAGGGTGAAGCCGATATGCAGGACAAACAGCGCCACCAGGAGCAGGCCGACGCTGTTGGCCAGCGGCCTGTTCAGGCGGAGGTATCTGCCAAGGCGGCGGGCCACGGCTGAGGCGTTTCGGATCATGCCCCAGCCTTAGTCCCGGGGGGCGCCGACCACCACGTCCCTGTGGTTGAGAATTGTTCGTTTTTATCCGGCAAATGATACTGCGCCGTAGCGTCGGGTGATTCGGCCCCCCGGTCAGGCGGGTTCATCGGTCAGGAGTTTCAGCAGGCGCTGGAACCCGGACTTGGCCAGCACCGCCGCATCCATCTGAGCGCCCGGCGGGCCGGATGCCTGTTCGTCTGGCGCATCTAGTCCTAGGGCGGGCAGGCCCCTCGCCATTTGGGCGGACCGCATCCGATCCGCCATGAACAGGGCGACAGCGCGGTACCACCGCATGCCGAAGGCAGTATCGTCCGCGACCTTGGCATAGAGGGCTTCCTTCGAGACTTCGAGCACCAGGCTGGGCTCGGCGGCCTCCACGGTGGCGGATGGCAGGGCATGGTCGACGAAGCTGATCTCGCCCACCACCTCCCCACGTCGGAGCGTCGCCACGCGTCCGACGGCGGCGACGGTGACGACCAAGGAGCCTTGAAGCACGATGAACAGGGATGGACTGTAGCGGCCTTCCCAGATCATGGTTTCGCCGCGTTGCAGCTTGCGGAGCGACCCAGCCCGCCGAAGCCAGCGCAGGTCCGGCTCCTCTAACTGACCGAGGATATAAAGCAGGTTCTTCAAAGGGCTCGTCGCTAGAGGGTAGGGGATATTGCCCGACTAAGGGTTACCAGGCGAGGTATAACAATGGGTCGAAGGAAACCGGGTGAGGCGACGCTTTGCGCCGGCGCGGCTAGCCCGGGGCCGGGAACGTCTTGGGGCTGGCCCGAGCAGCACATTCGAGTTTCGTGACTATCAATCGGTTTCGAGAAATTGGCTTCCGGATCTTGGTGCTTGGACCGGACTAACAGCGTTTAGGCGCGCAAGAGCTTGAGCGGGTTGTATTAAGGTTCGGCATAAGCAGTATTCTGCCCTCGCATCCTATCAATATGCCTGCTAGTGTCTTGGCCGAGAAGTTTCTAGCCAAATTTATCTGCCTATGATTCGCTGCCAACGACGGCAGGCGGGGCGGAGACATGGCGGGACGGGCAGCGGTAAGCATCGAGCTGACGGAAGCTGGACACCTCCAAAAACCTATGTACGGTCATGGTGGTGCAGACGATGAGCACCTGCGCTGCCTGATGCCGGCTATGGGTTAGGATCGAGTGGGTGACTACCGGTGCCGCTATGGACGGCGCTGGCGAGCATCCCGGCGCTACGCCG